>DAIDGT010000008.1 GCA_027459825.1 bacterium | reverse complement strand
TTTTCTTACAAAAAATAAAAATCCAAAGCTTGATGTATTTAAAAATCCCAAGAAGAAATTAATAAAAGAATGGATCCCAATTAATGGAAATATTGGAAATTGGCAAGCAGATCTTTTATTCTTGGAAAATTATAAAAAATATAATATAGGGAATAAAAAAATTTTTATTAATAAAAATTGATTTGAGAGAGGAATCCTTTATAAAAAGGTATATAGAAAAAAATAACCCCAATACAAAGAATATATTCCAAATCATAAAAGGAATATTCAAAACTGAAAAGAGATATAAAGGGATTATTAAAAATACAAGTCCAAATATAAAAACAGTATATGGAAATCTTTTTAATAAATCTTTACGAATAAAATACAAAATAGGAAAACCGATAACAAAAGCTTTTATAGAAAAAATACAAAACTGTAGAATTGATGTAATAACTGCATTCATGTAATTTTATAAATACGTCTAATTGATACTAAACCACCTCAGATTTGTGGCTGAACTTATAATACATAATTTGGGGAAAGATTAAAATCATCAAACATTAAAAATTCTATTAACATTTCTATTAAACACCCCTCGAGAAAATTCTCTACTTCCACGAATTGCTCTTTTTGAAAAAGTAATAATACTACGAGGGTGTTTTATTAAATCCAGAGTATATCTAATCAAATCATCAGTACTATTCCAAAGATACCCCTCGATATTACTTTGCACAATTTGTCGTTGCCCTGCTTTGTTAATGACTACAGGAACACATCCAGATGACATTGCCTCAACAGTAGTTATGCCAAAATGTTCAAATTTTTCAGGGGCAATTCTTTCATCTTCGTTATACCCTGAAGCATGCCAAAAAATCTTGGACTCAGCATACAATTTAATCAAATCTTTTAAACTTATATTCTCATGAATGAAGATAGGATAACCTTCCGCTTCTTTTTTCACCATACTCATATATATTTTATTTGCTCTACCTTTAGTTGTTCCCCCACAAGTGTGGTATTGCCAATTTTTAAGTAGATCCTTATTTTCAATGTACATTTTTTTAAAAGACTTAATAAGTTCAATATGTTTCTTATTGTGAGATCCCACAAAAAAACGCCCAACGCTAATTATATAATCCTTCTTATTCTCCGATGATTTAAAAATATCAGTATCTATCGGAGGAGGAAGCATTTTTGATCTTACACCTAAAAGTTTCATTGCCCAATGTTTTGTATATAAAGAATTTGAAACAAAATCATCATACGAGGATACAAAGTCTATATTATCTGTGTCTCCATAGAATGCATATAATCTATTCAACCATTGATGCTTAATAAGGAGACGAATTGATTTTGCAATAATATCCCTTTTTTTATTTTTATACACAAGAGCCGTATTGGTAACAAATATACCTAGATTAGATGCAAATTTATGCTTACTTATTTTTTTATCTATAGGATCAAGGCTTATCTTTAAACGCAGATCTGTTTTCTTCCCTATAATTGCAGGTATATTCACAATTAACTTTGTGTCAGATACTTCATATTCTACAGGAAAGTTATCTACTTCAATATATTTTATGCGAGATTTAAGGTCAAAACCAGAAACAGGAATGTATGTAAATATAATTTTTGACGCCTTAAATTTTCTATTTATAAAAATACAAATATCATTATCAGTCCAATTTCCCACATTAGTTTTATATTTTTCCTGAGGGTAATACGGAGAAATAAATTTATAACCCAAGAACAAATTATTTTCTATAAATCTCCTAATAAAATTCTTTATACCTATTGGTAACCTTGAATGAATATTTATTGGGAAAAACATAAACAGTATATTTCTTTTAGCAAAACCATGCACAGTCGATTGATATGTAGAATTTATAAATAAATCAAACTTATAAGAAAGTCTGCTAACATCAATATTACGTTTAATATTATCAATAATCACATGAGTTCTTGAAAGATCAATATTTAATCTATTCTTAAACATATCTAAATCAAAAGCATTATCAGTAAGAATAGTTACTTCATGCTTATATGATAGATGCTCAGCAACAGCACCAATATGCTTCTCTCCTCCACCCATTGTTGACATATATTTGTTATATATCAATATTTTCATATAAATAACTTACCTAAATAAATCCTAGAAACATTAACCAGTAATGAAGCAAGTATTTTCAATTTTAATAATTTCTGAAGGATTGGATTTTCATTTGAAAATATAAACTTTAAAGAATCTTTTAAATATATTATAAGGTTATTCCATGATACTGAAATTGGAGCGTTCTTACAAAGCATTAATAGTCTATTTCTTTCAACATAAAATATAAAAAGTGGAGACCATTCCTTACTACTTCCTGTATGAATATGTCTTACAACAGATTTTGGAGCGTAAAAAATTTTCCATTTACGAGTACTATTGACCCTCCAGCAGAAATCAGTATCTTCGTAATACATATTAAAATAATCATCTAGAAAACCTATGTCATCAAAAACCTTGGAACGTATAAGCATAGAGGCACCACAAACACTCTTTACCTGTTTTGTTTTATTATATACTGGAGCGTCTGGCATCTTAAAACCAATATCTTCACCTACTCCATTAAGCTCATTATAATTAGACCCTGCATTGTTAATAATCCAAAAACTGTTTTTCAATATTGTATCTTCAGATAATTTTATCCTAAAATCTTTAAAATTATTAGGATTTAAAACTATATCAGAAACATGATCCTGCCCTATAAAAACAGAAACTTTTTGTTTTTTTATATACTCATTGCCTTTCAGAGAAAGATGCAAAAAATTATTTTTCTTCTTTTTAAAAGGAATATCTATAACAGGGTTATCCCCTAACCACATGAAAGCGTCTCCATCTTCATATTCTTTAGGATAATAGCCTGATCTGTAAATAATTTTGTCATAAGTGTTATAGTTGGCCTGAATATAATTAATTTTAAAAGAAAGTTTTCTGGAATCATTTACAAGATTTGAATCAATTAGTGTAGATTTTAGATTTACCCTAAGATATGGATAGAAAAATAAAAGCTTAGAACCAACAACACCTATGGACTTATCTGAATCCGCAACTTTAACCAATTCTTCAAGCCATTTACTATCAACATATACATCATTATTCAGCATAACAACATATTCATACTTTTTATAAATATCCCGAAATACTATATTGTTTCCTCCTGCAAACCATAAGTTCTTATTGTTCTTATAGATATTAACCTTTGGATAAAAGATTCTGACAAAATCAAGAGATTCATCGTATGAACAATTATCAGAAAAGTAAACATCAAAATCATTAAAAATTTTCAAAGATTGTTTTTTTAAGGAATTGAAAAGATTATCTAAATATTTTAAACCATTATAGTTCAGGATAACAATTGCAACTTTTTTTCTCATAAAGCTTAAACCTTCCTAAAAGAAAAATCTTCCTTTGACAAAGTTAAGTTACTATTATAGTAAGGGTCTCCATTTTCGATCAAATTTTTCCATCTTTTAACAAAAATATCAATATCATGATTATTTTCATACTTTTGTTTTCCTCTTGTTTTTGATTCATAATGAAACAATCTTGCATATGGAGTATATACTGTACCCAAACCTTTCTCATTCAATTTTAGGCAAATATCAACATCAGAATAAACTACATCATATTCTTCATCAAAACCACCTACTTTTTGAAATTTATTACGAGCTACTAAAAGACATGCAGCAGTGACAGCGGAATAATTTCTAATTGAAGTAATTGCACCCCCATGACCATTTGAAGGGTATAAAAATCCTCTATGAGAGTGTCCCGCTACACCACCAAGCCCAACAATAACCCCAGCATGCTGCACTATCTCATCTTTGTATAAAAGTAGTGGACCTACAGCACCAACATCTTTTCTTTGTGCAAGAGAAAGCATTTCCTCAATCCATCCAGGAGTAATTACTTCAGTATCACTGTTTAAAAATAGTAAATAATCGCTATTTGAAAATTTAGCCCCAATATTGTTAACTCGAGAATAATTAAATTTCTTATTGTAATCTACTACTTTAACCTTAGGATCTTGTGATATTTTTTTTAAGTATTTAAAAGTTTCACCCTTTTCACTGTTATTATTTACTATAGTAATATGATAGTTTGTATATGTACTTTTCTTTATTATTGATGATATACATTTTTTTAAATAAGCGACATTATCTTTAATAGGTATAATTATTTCGACAGAAGGATTCCTCATAATACTAAAAAATACTTTCCATGAACCCTTCCAAAACCCATCACTAACAGCACCTTTTATATTACTTCTTTTAAGAAAATCAATTATTAAATTTTTCTGCCTTACAAGTGCATAATTTTTTGCACCAGAGTTACTTTGTGCTGTCGAGGAAGGAGACATTCTCCAATGATATAGAACTTTGGGTATATGGAAAATATTCCCACCCATGGAGTATAGACGAAGAGCAAAGTCCCAATCTTGGGCGCCATCATATATAGATTTATATCCACCTATTTTTTTAAATAAACTTTTTCTCACTACACGAAAATGAGTAATGTACATACAAGTAAGTAACAGATATAGAGAAAAATCAGGTTTAAAAAATGGGTCAACCCTCTCCCCTCTTTCATTTAATTTATCCTCATCACTATATATATAATCAATATTTCTATCCTTATTTAATGCTTTAACAACTTCAAAGAGTGCATCGGAAGAAATAGTATCGTCATGATCCAAGAAAGCAATAAATTCCCCCTTCGCTTTTAATACAGCTAAATTTGTTGCTTTAGATATACCTCCATTTTTATTTGAAAAATATACTTTTATATTTTCTTCATTAAGGTTGCGTAGAGCATCAATAGTAGCTTTAGATGATGAACCATCATCATAAATAATAACTTCCCAGTTTGAATATACTTGAGATTTTATAGAATCAATAGCTTCAAAGAGAAAATTTAATGGAGTATTGTATGTTGGAATAACAAAAGATATTAAAGGAGTATACTTAAAACCAGAAATTTCTTTCTCAATTTTTTTTACATTAACTCTTTCAAGTTTTAAAAATTTAGCATAACTAATGTTATCTCGAGACCTCTGAAATCTATTTTTGGTATATATATAAACTTTAGATACAAAAGACCTGAACCCAAATTTTCTAAGGTATATAATACTTTTTTGTCCTAAAACAGGAAAACTCCTTATATTCATAAGATATTACGGATTATAATACATATTGTATATTATAGGCAAAAGATTATTCCATTTTAATTTATTATACTGTAGAATATGCCCATTAAATTTAAATTCAGATCACCATGAAAATACTAGTAACAGGAGGAGCAGGATTTATTGGATCAAATTTTATTAAATATTTAATACGTAATAATCCAGATTATAAAATTATTAACCTAGATAAATTAACCTACGCAGGAAATTTAGAAAATTTAAAAGATCTTAACGATAATAAAAATTACAAATTTATACAAGGAGATATTGGTGACGAAAAATTAATAAATAAAATAGTAAAAGAGGTTAATGTAATAATTAATTTTGCAGCAGAAACCCATGTTGATAGATCTATTGCCAACCCAAAGGCATTTATAGAAACATCTGTACTTGGCACATATACTCTACTAAAATCCGCATTAGATAATAATATAGATAAGTACATACAAATATCTACAGATGAAGTTTATGGATCAACCGATTCAGAAACTTTCAGTGAATATAGTCCATTCCTTCCAAATTCACCATACTCAGCTTCAAAAGCATCTGCAGATCTAATGTGTAGAGCTTTTCACTCGACATATGGACTAAATACTATAGTAATGCATTCATGTAATGTATATGGACCAAATCAGTATCCTGAAAAATTGATACCACTAGTCATAACAAATCTAATAGAAGGAAAGAAAGTTCCTGTATATGGAAAGGGACACCAAATAAGAGAATGGATTTATGTAGAAGACTTTGCATCAGCAATAGAACTTACACTAAAGGAAGGAATGGGAGGAGAAGTATATAATATAGGTAGTGCCCAAAGACTCCAGAATATAGAAGTTGTAAAAACAATATTATCTCATATGGGAAAAGGAGAAGAAGAAATTGAATATGTTAAAGACAGAGAGGGGCATGATTTCAGATATGCAGTAAATTCATCAAAAATAAGGAGTGAGCTAGGATGGAAACATACTAAACAATTTCAAAGTGGTATTAAAGACACAATAGACTGGTATATAAATAATAAAGAATGGTGGTCAAAATTGAAATCTGGGGAGTATATGGAGTATTATAAAAAACAATACCTCCAAAGAAAATGAAAACTGCCTACAATGTAATAATATATATACTAACTTTAATAGTATTAAACTGCATACTAACAACTGGGGTATTAGCTCAAATACCTAATCCACCTAATACAGAGATAGGTAATATACTTACTAATAATTTACATAAAAATATTCAGTATAAATTTCTACCTGCAACTTCAAAACCTCAACCCTTAAAAACATTTTCAAGTTATGGTCCTACTGGCATGGAAAAGGAAGTTATGGGATTTGCCCCTTACTGGGACTTATCAAGTGGAGCATATACAAGTTACGTATACTCTGACCTTAAGACTATTGCATACTTCGGAGTAACCTCAGATGGAAATGGTAATTTTATAACAACAAATGACGCGGGGTGGTCAGGACTTCAATCACAACAGTTTACAGATATGGTAAACCTAGCACATGAAAATAATGTAAGAGTAGTTTTAACTATAAAAATATTTAACCTACAAGATATTGAAAGTGTTGTAGACTCAACTACAAACTCCCAAAATTTAATAAATAATACAATTAATTTAGTCAAACAATATAACCTTCAAGGGGTAAATATAGATTTTGAATATAACCCAACAACAGACGGAGTCCCTAATACAACAACAATAAATAATTTCACAACTTTTATGCAGAATATGACAAGCACAATGCACAGTAGCATTCCTGGATCTTATATAAGTGTTGATGTTGTAGCAGGAGCAGCAAAATGGTCAGGGTCACTATATGATATACCCGCACTTGCAAATGCATCTGATGCAATAGATGTAATGGCATATGATTATTACTCTTCAAAATCTTCTATATCAGAACCTACTGCTCCATTTTCAGGATACAATAATGGGACAGGGCCATTATGGTACGATGTCAAACAAACTATAAAAGATTTCACAAGTGTTACAAGTCCAAATAAGATTGTAATATTGGTACCATACTATAGTTATGACTATGCAACGACAAGTTTAAATCAAAATGCGCAAACAATATCAGGTACAGCAATTACAGAGCCTTATGGACAAACAAATGACCAATATAAAAATGCCAGTACTATGCATTGGGATAGTACTGCATCTGCTCCATGGTATGGATACTGTTACCCTTCAAATAATACACCTCCAAACTGTGCATCTACAGACCAAATGAGGGAAGGATATTATTCTAGTCCAGAGTATCTATCGCAAATATATAATGAAATTCTAGATTATAATTTAAGAGGTGTTGGATTCTGGACACTAGGAGACCAAGAACCAGCAACTGAGCTGTGGCAAACAGAAGCAAACTACTTTATTAACAACAGTACATTCTCTAGCATAAATAGTGCCTACTACCTACTCTCTGGCCATGGAAAGGTACTTACATTTGGAAATGCTGAGTACTACGGAGATATGACATATATACCAAATGCGCCAGACTATAACTCATTAAAAATTGCTCCACTACCAGATGATAGCGGGTACTACATACTAACAACAGATGGAGGTATATATACTTTCGGTAGTGCAAAATTTTATGGATCGGTATATGACATTCCAAATGCACCTATAAAAACACCAATAGATATAAAAGTAACACCTGATGGAAAAGGATATTATGTGCTTACAGCTGATGGAGGGGTATATACCTTTGGAGACGCTCAGTTTTATGGATCTCTATTCAACATTCCAGCATCTGCATTACCAGACAAAACTCCAGTATCACTAACTTTAACTAAAGATGGAAAAGGATATTACATAACGACATCAAATGGGTCAGTATACACTTTTGGAGATGCATATTTCTATGGGTCAGTATTTAATATACCAAACGCACCCATAAAAAATACTGTAATAATGTCACTTACTGCGGATGGATGTGGATATTATTTAATTACAACAGATGGAGGTGTTTATACTTTTGGAGACGCATCTTTCTATGGATCCATGTACAACATTAAGAATGCTCCAGTCACAACACCTATTGCATTTGAGCAAACTGAAGATAAAGGAGGGTATTACCTTATTACAAAAGATGGTGGTGTTTATACTTTTGGGGATGCGGTATATGATGGGACAGGTATTTCAACATTTAACTCTACATCAGACTTTAGTCTTCTTTAAAATATGAAAAAATATAGTGTATTAATAATTTTCTCTCTAGGGATAATATTGTGTATATTAATTGGAAGACATAAAACGCCAACATACGCGCAAGGAATACCAACAGATCTAAATAAAGCATATTCACTTACTAATGGAAAAAGCTATGATACTAATGAAGCGTTAGTTGAATATACAACACCACCAAAACAAATAAATCCTAATGATGCAACAAAAATAAATAATAATATTTATATAATAAAAAAACCTCAAACAGAAAATTACATTAACTTTTTAGCAGGACTTGAAGAAGATAATAATATTAATAACATATCTCCTAATTATATAAGAAAATTTTCATCATTACCTAATAATATAGATATAACAAAACAGCAGAACTTACCCATTATTCATGCACCAATTGTAGAGAATTCAGGGTTTAACTCTTCACTAGGGGGAACATCAAATATTGTAGTTGCTGTAGAAGATAGTGGTGTGGCATATGAAAATTATACTGATCCTTCTACAGGAACACAGTATGCGCAGGCACCAGGGTTATCATATACAAATTTTGTAGATCCATATAACGCACTAGCAGCATATGAAGGACAAAATCAGAATGAATACTTACCTATTGATACTGTAGGACACGGAACTTATGTCTCAGGAATTATCGCCAGTAGCGCAAATCAAGATAGTAGTGGATCCAATCTATATGGAACAGCAGGTATAGCATTTAATACATCAATTATGCCTATAGAAATTGGAGATGCAAATGGGATTCCTCTTGGAGCAGAAATTCTAGGAATACAATGGGCAATAGATCATAATGCTAATATCATAAATTTAAGTATTGAATCTAGCTCTCCATCATCCATTGAAGAAACTGAAATTGAAGATGCAATAAATAATGGGATTTCAGTAGTTGCATCATCAGGGAATACAGGTGCATCAACATTATCATATCCCGCAGGGTACCCAAATGTCATAGCAGTAGGAGCAACAAATGCACAAGGAACTCTTGCAAGCTACTCTGCTTATGGTTGTAGTAGTGATAATAACTGCCAGACTATAGTTGCGCCTGTTGGTGATACAACTCCATTACTTTTTCAACAAACATACACAGGATATGATACGGGAAATGTAACATCATATACTGAATTTTCTAATGAATCACTAGAAGGAACATCATTCTCTGCTCCACAAGTTTCTGCTGCAATTGCTCTATATGAATCAGAATATGGAATTCAGTCACCAGGAAATATAAGATTACTCCTAAAAGAAAGCTCCTCTCCAATTGGAGGAATAAATACCACCTACGGCTATGGGATGTTGAATATTAATGCACTGCTACAAATTCAATCCCCAACACAAGGCTATGACATACTTGGAATAAATGGAAATGTTGAATCTTTTGGGAATAACCTAAACTATGGAAATCTTTCTAACGTTGTATATAAGCCTGTAGATCTTGTCACAACAAGTAATGGTTATTATATACTAACATCAAATGGGGCCGTTTATACTTTTGGTAATGCCAAATTTTTTGGATCTATGTATAACATATTAAACCCTCTTGTAATGAACTCAATCTCAATCTCCAGTACTCCCGATGGAAAAGGATATTATATCTTGACTACAGATGGAGCAGTGTATACTTTTGGCAGTGCTAAATTTTTCGGGTCTATGTATAATATTTCTGGATATAAAGAGACTGCAAGCAATACTCCTATAGGTATATACACAACAGCAGATGGAAATGGATACTATATATTAACTCTAAATGGAGCAGTATATACATTCGGCAATGCATCTTTCTATGGGTCTATGTATAATATTTCAAACCCTATCAGCACAACAACAATTGGACTTTATCAAACAAATGGAGGGTATTATTTACTAACAAATGACGGGGCTGTATACACATTTGGCAATGCACAGTTTTTCGGGTCAATGTACAATATAAAAGGAGCTCCATCGTATATACCAATTGGACTTAAAGTGGTCAATGGAGGATATTACATACTCACAAAAGATGGTGCTATATACACATTTGGTAATGCACAGTTTTTCGGGTCAATATACGATAAGAGTTATCCTCCTGTTACATTAAACTAATATCTATAGTAAAATCCTCCATAATATGTCAATGGTAAGTATAATATTGGTAACATATAATAGTGAACACTACATAAAGGAGTGCATTGATTCTGTTTTTAACCAAAGTTATAAAAATATAGAGGTTATAGTTATAGACAATAACTCAACTGATAATACAAAAACAATACTAAAAAATTACGCAAAAATAAAAGTTATAGAAAATAAAAATAATACAGGTTTCGCAGAGGCAAATAACCAAGGATATAAAATTTCCAATGGAGAATATATATTAACATTAAATCATGATGTTATATTGGAAAAAACATATATAAAAAAGATAATAAATATTCTCAAAACGAAAAAATTAATAGCATCAGCACAAGGGGCACTATATAGAAATACAAGTAAAACAAAAGTAGATAGTTGCGGAATATATCTAAATATAGGTGGAAGTGCAAAAGATATAAAAAAATTTCCTAAAAAGAATAAAGAAATACTTGCATGTTGTGCTGCAGCAACAATATATAAAAAACAGGTTATAGACAAAGTAGGTTTTTTTGACCCAACATTTATATCTTATTACGAAGATATAGATTTAGGAATACGCATAAATATTGCTGGATATAAAAATTACTGTATACCAAGTGCAAAAGCTGTACATTATAGAGGAAGTACACAAAATATTAATAACCTCACACTATCTTTAAAAAATAAATATAAAGTATTAAGAAAATATAAAAAAAGGAAAATAATTATTGCAAAAGTATATGATATATTAAAATTTCCCATATATATGTACTTAAATAGGGAATTTGCAAAAAAGTATGTAAAGTATTTAAAGAATTTATGACTACATACATATGTATGTCTTTTAATTATTATAAATTACTAAGATTTAAATACAATTCACCATTATGATATAATTATATTGGTATATATTATAAGAGAAATATCTTATGTTGAGTCTTACAGACATTCAGAAAAATATAGATATATTAAACAATAAAATCCCTAAGAAAAAAAAGGAAGTCTTAAGATATGCTGTACAAAAAGCACTTAATGAATATGGGGAAACATTCAAGAAATTATCAAAAGAATAAGTTTTTAAATATTGACGAATTTAAATTTGTTGTCTATGAATATACAAAAATTAATTATATTTATGACGAACCTATAGATCCCCTAGATCAAAGTACTATTAACAAAATAGAAGGAATATTAAATATACCTAAACAAAGATACTATAATACTACTCTATATCCAACACTAGAAAAATAATCAAGCATACTATTTTATAAAATTATAAAACAACATCCATTTATTAATGGAAATAAAAGAATAGCATGCGTGTGTTTATTAACTAACCTTGCAATAAATGGATACTGGCTATCAATACCTACAGAAAAGTTATATGAAATTTCCAAACTTATTGCAGAATCCAATCCTATTAAGAGATCTACAATTTTGAAGAGAATTGAAAACATCATAAGAAAAACTTACAAGAATTCAGGCTAAAAGATATTATTAACAAATTACACAAAGATTAATGGATATATGGCTTACATAATTCAAGACCTATTTTTCTTCCCACTTTCCTAATATCTCTACAACACCTGACTGTCTTTCTTTTTGAGAAAAAATTTCAAAAGAACATGCGTTTTCTAAAAATGAAATTTCAGTAGAAAAGTCTTCACTGAAAAGAATTACAGAAACATTATATGATCCAGCAAAAAAATTTATATTATCAATATTTAAATCAATAAAAGAATTTCCATTTATTTGATTAATCTCAACTTCGGAATCTTGAGTATTTAAAGATGCAACACATAACCCATCATTTCTATATAAATTAACTTCAAAAATAGGATTTTTAATATTACCCTTAAAACTATAATTTATACGTAGTTTTATGT
The DNA here is from genome assembly GCA_027459825.1 of bacterium. Lineage (GTDB taxonomy): Bacteria > Patescibacteriota > Dojkabacteria > JAKAPS01 > JAJZLI01 > JAJZLI01. The sequence continues at coordinate 23,247 of DAIDGT010000008.1, read as the reverse complement.
AATCTCCCATATTGAAAGAAGAAGATTCTTCTAATTTTAGATTCAAAGCTTTTACAGAAACTATTCCTTCACCTTTACTTACCTTGTTAATGGAAGTATTCTCTCCATTCTTAAGAGACATTTCACTATAATACCTAACCACATCAAAAGCATCTCCTTCATCCTGAATTTTTCCATGATCAAGTAAAATTACTCTATCACAAAATTCTTCTACAGCACCCATCGAATGAGAAACGAAGACTATTGTCTTCCCTTCTTTCTTTAATTTTCTAAAGGTATTAAAACACTTTTGTTGAAAATTCATATCCCCAACAGCTAAAACTTCATCTAAAATATAAATATCTCCTTTCGCTTGCATAGCAATTGAAAATGCTAATCTAACCTGCATACCAGAAGAAAAGTTCTTTAATTGAGTATTTTCAAAACCTTCAAGTTCCGCAAAATTAATAATGTCTTTATATTTAGACTGCAGAGAAGATCTAGACATACCCAAAATTACTCCATTTAAGAATATATTTTCTTTTGCGGTAAGCTCCATATTAAAACCTACACCAAGCTCTAAAAACGGGATTACATTCCCATCAGTTTTCACATATCCCTTATTTGGAAGGAAAATACCAGAAATGATTTTTAAAAGGGTACTTTTACCAGATCCATTACGCCCGATAATACCTACAAACTCTCCCTTTTCTATAGAAAAAGAGACATCATCTAATGCTTTAAATTCCTTATAAGTATTTTTTTTAAATGGATTTACAAAATATTCCTTTAATTGAGTTTTTCTTTCCTGAGGAATTCTAAATGTTTTTGTTATATTAGATACTTCAATTACTGCCATATATAATTAAAACTCCTCTGCAATTTTTTTAATATTCTTTTGAAAAAACAGAACACCGAGCAACAACAACAGAAGAGATGAAATTAAAATTATAAAAGTAGAAAGGACAGAAGAGAATTTCCCATATATTAGAACATTCCTACCAAAAGTTAAAATATGTGTTAATGGATTTGCATATATTATAAGGGAAAACTTCCCCTTGATAATGGATATAGGATATACAATTGGAGTAAGGTAGAAAAATATAAGCATTAATATTTCCCATATATGTTGCAAATCCCTAAACTTAACATGGAGAATGCTAATGAAAAAAGCTATTCCCAATGCGAGAATATATAATATTATTATAGATACAAGAAAAAAAAGTATTCCCTGAGGAGTCGGAAGTAAATGATTAAATGCAAAAAATATCACAGAAACAAGAAGATTAAACCCTAAATTGATACCAGCAATCAAAGTAGATCCAATTACTGCAAGATATCTTTTGAAATTTACTTTCAAGATAATATCTTTCTTCTGCAGTAAAGAATTTAACCCATTTGTTGTCACCTCTTGAAAGAAATTGTACATAAATATACCAATTAAAAGGTAAAGAGAATAATACTTAATTGTATTTCCCATGAAAAAAGAAAATACAAAATACATGACAGAAAACATAAGTAATGGTTTTAATACTGCCCAAAGAAATCCAAGTATAGAATTGTTATATCTCAAAGTGAAATCAGTTTTTACAAACTCAAATAATAAATCTTTATCGTTCTTAGTCATAATTTATAAAGAATTATATATTAAATATCCCTAAACATAAAATTTATAAAGTATAGTCAACAAAAGTAATAAAATGTAATATAATTCAAAAATATGAAAATAGATATATCCATTATAATTTTAACTTACAATGTAAAAAATTTACTTAAAGAATGTATTGCATCATTAAAAAGTAATAAAAATATAGAAATTATTGTCATTGATAATGGAAATGACGATACTTACAAATTATTTAAGGAAAAAAATAAAATTAAATATATTAAAAACAAAGAAAATGTTGGATTTTCTAAAGGTAATAATCAGGGGTTAAAAATAGCAAAAGGTAAATATATACTTATATTAAATCCTGATACAAAGCTAGAAAAAGACACTCTTGGAATCTTATATACATACATGGAAAAAAAACCTAAAGTCGGTATTGCTACATGCAAGATACTCCTACCAAATGGGAAGCTAGATCTTGCGTGCAAAAGAAGATTCCCTACTATCAAAAATAGCATCGGTAAAATATTTCACATGGATAAAATATCAAAAACATTTTCAGGATATAACATGAATGACATACCTGATGATAAAGAAGCGCATATAGATGTATGTACAGGAGCATTCATGTTTATAAGAAGAGAAGTTTTATTTGGAAACAAAAAAAAGGAAGGAATTGGTTTCTTTGATGAAGATTTCTGGGCAATGGGAGAAGATATTGATTTATGCTATAGAACAAAACTTGCAGGATGGCAAATAAAATATTATCCCAAAACAAACACTATGCATTACAAAGGAGCATCCGGAGGACTAAAGAAGTCAAGCAAAAAGTTTTCTAAAGCAGATATAAACATTAAACGAAGATGGGCAAAAGCATACTCCGATTCAATGATACTTTTCTATAAAAAATATTACAAAAATAAGCACAGTATTATCACAAACATTATAGTTTACTACACAATGAAGTTACTATACATAATAAAATATATATCTATACGTTAAGGTTGACATTTATTTTCTTATTATTTAATATTGTATGATCATGCAATTATTAACAAAGAAAATTTTATTTTCTCTACCTATAATATTCATATTATCCTTTTTTCTTACGCATAAATCTTATGCTATGGTTGCAAATGCAACCCCAATATCTTTAGATTCTGGATTACACTCAACTGTTAGTACTTCTCTTGAGACAGTACATGCGTGGGGACAAAGGCAAACACAAGGGGCATGGGGCACAGGACCTGTTAATTATGAAAGTGGAGCAACATTATCATATAGAGGAAATTCCTCAGGAACATTGAATGTAGATCTTATTGGAACATACTGTCCCGGAGGATCATGTAGTTATGGTTCAGGAACAGGATACAAAGGTTTTGTACAATTTTGGAATGATCCTAAAAACTATATAGCATTTGGACTTATACATGATCCAGGAGTATCTCCTACAGGAACAACTCTTATGATAGAAGGAGCAGCAAACGGAGTACCAGTTGGTGGATATTGGCCAGATAATGCAGTTACAGGATATGCACATCATTTTGAATTCACATGGACTGCAACCGGAATATCTGTAACAATAGACAGTACAAAGACATTAGGGGTTTACCCAGTCGTAGAAAATAATCCGTCAATTTCATTTTTGGCAGCAGGTAGAGATACTGGAGATATATGTGATACAACATTTGAAAATATAAATTTCTCTAATGGATCGGTAAATTTACCACAGATAACAATTCCTTCAGGTAGCCCATACGCAACATATACAGATACTATTACAGAGAATGGAACAGGATCAGGAAACAGTGCATATATTAATATGCATGATGGAAGTAACGATGCACTATCAGTTGGGATACAAAGCGATACAGGAGATGTAGAATCAAATGGAACTCCTCAATTTGTATGGGAGAGAGTTCAAAACGGAACATTTACTTACCAATATATAGAACCAGCATCTAATAATGCAACAACTATAGAACTTGCATGGTGGCAAGGATCTAACACTGCAATATTTTATGAAAATGGAACAGCTATAGCTGAAATTCCAATGACATTTACTCCAAGGCTATATTTCAATGTAGAGGGTAATGTCAAGGCAAATGGAGATACAGTCAATGATACATTTGGTCCTGTTAATATACAAGTAACAAATGGACTCACAGGTTCATGGAATACAACAAATTCAGGATTTAATACTTATGGATTACAGGCAACAAATACCAATGGGCAATCACAAAATGGAGCTACTTTTACAGTAACAGGAACTGCATCTGGAATACCTCAAGGAGAAGATTGGAACTCCACTCAAGTATCTGGAATAGGGATGATTGCACAGGGATAAGCGAAAAAAATAATCAATAAATAAAGTTACTTCCTAGAATTAATGATTTTTCTTATATTATCTATAAGAGGGGTCATTTTTATACCTAAAGTTTCTTTATATTGAGAAATTAGACCTCCATTTAACGGACGATCAGCAACTCCATCACTTACCTCAAAATGCTTAGGCTTAACATATTGAGAATATTCCTTACCTAAAGTATCAACTACCATATTTGCAATTTCATATACAGTACTAATTTCATTTCCAGTAACATGTAGAATACCCTTAAAATCTTTCTCTATAGCTTGAGTTAATGCATTTGCAATATCATCTATAAATGTAAAATTCGCCTTAAGATTATCAAATACAGAAACTTCTTTTTTGTCCATTATTGATCCAATAATCCATCTTAGAGTATCAGATTTTGTTCCAGATAATCTGTATGGAAATGCAATCCTAATAATAGTATTTGCTCCAGATGTAGAAGTTACAATCTTCTCTCCCTCTAATTTTGTTTTTCCATAAATATTTATAGGGTTTGGAGTAGCATCTTCGTCATAAGGTCCCTCCTTACCATCAAACACATAGTCTGTAGATATATATATTATTTTAACACCCCTACTTCCAAAGTATTGAACAAGGTTCTCTGTTCCAACCACATTTATAAGATGAGCATTTTCAGGATCAGTTTCGCACCCATTAACATTAGTTAATGCCGCAAAATGAACTAAGACCTTTGGATTAAATTTTGTAAAAGTCTCTGGTTTTAAAATATCTAGTTCTTCATGAGATGGAGCAATTCCTCCAAGTAACTCTACTACTCTACTTCCAACCAAGGATGTAGGAGATGCCCCTGTATATAAAATATCCTCTTTTTTTGCCATATATTATTTATTTAAATTTATCGGGAAAAACATCTCGCAAAAATGGATGTACATTAGCATCTGCATCCGATATTATCTTTGGTTCTTCTGGCCATTTTATATTAATATCAGGATCATTCCATCTGATAGCTCTTTTACCTTCAGAAGTCTTATATACTTCAGTTACTGCATAAAAATATTCTACTGGAACTGTACCCAAGGTCATGAAGGAATTAGCTAAACCTTCAGATAAGAAAAATGTTTTTCTTGGGGTATATACATCTTCTAGATTTACATTAAATGACTGATATTCACCAAATGTACTAGAATCTTTTCGAATATCTGCAACAGCAATAAATACATTGCCTGTAATTGGAGTAATAACCTTATCCTGAGGTTCAGCATGTAAACCTCTAAGAACACCAGGGTTATTGTATGAAAGTGCCCACTGTTTAATATCAATTTTCCTACCCAAAACCTCTTCTAATGGAGGAGTTCTAGCAAATTCTTGATAAAAACCTCTATTATCTTTAAATAATGGTCTTTCAAATACTAAGAGACCATCAATCTTAGTCTTGTATATTTTATATTCTTCAGTTTCTTTAAAAATAGTAAGTCCATCCATAATTAAATTTCTATACTAGAGTGATCTCCTAACATCATATTTAAAACTTTAGGTTTCTTTACTCTCTTCTGAATAATAACATTATTTGCAATAACAGAATTATCTATTCTATTCTCAATGTGAAATATTTTACTATCATTAAAAATTATTGAATGTTCTATCTCGCTATTAAGAATGATATTGTTATTTTCAATAGATGTAAATGGACCTATATAAGAATTTTCTATTACTGTATTATCTCCTATATATATTGGGCCTCTGAGAGTACTATTAATAATCTTGGAGTTATTACCGAGAGAAATATTCCCTTGTATATCAGAATCCGCCGATATAAAAGAAGTTTTACTAATTTTAAAATCAATATGCTTTTCGAGTATAAGTCTATTTGCAAGGAGTAAATCACGTCCCTGTCCAGTATCTTTCCACCAACCTGTTGCATTAACAGCTTTCACACTAAAACCATGATCAATAAGATATTGATGAACATCAGAAATTTCAAGTTCTCCTCTTGCCGACGGCTTTATAGCATCAACCCCTTCAAAAGCTTTAAATACATTTTTATCATAAATGTATATTCCTGTTACAGCCATATTACTCTTAGGGTTTTGAGGTTTCTCCTCTACCCCAATAAGGTTTCCTTTTTTATCAAATACAGGCACTCCAAATCTCTGAGGATCAGGAACTTGAGCAAGAAGCAATAGGAAATTAGATTTTGATTTTTGAAATTCTTTAACAAAATTACTAATACCACCAGCAACCATATTATCTCCAAGGAAGAAAACAAAAGAGTCCTCCTTAATAAAATCTTTTGCAACACGAACACAATCAGCTAATCCAATTGGACTAGGCTGGTGAATATATGTAATAGAGACCCCAAGTTCCTTTCCATCACCAAGAGTATTAACTAAGGACTCCAAGTCATGATTATATGTTATACCAATATCAGTAATACCAGCGTCTTTTAAAGCCTCAATAGCATAAACAATAAGAGGCTTACCTGCTATCGGAATAAGATGCTTATTTTTAGTATGAGTAATCGGCCTGAGTCTAGTACCCCTGCCACCTGCAGTAATTAGACCTTTCATAAGATAAAAGGATTATTACACTTTTATCAAGTTTTGTAAAATTAATAAATATAGAAACAAGAGTGCAGGTTTGGGAGGTTATATATAAGTAACATGAATATAAAAATAAACATACTAATAATGTATTACCTATCTTTTTTATAACTACTTAATTCTTTGATATTTTTTATAACACCAAAGCATTTTTTGACTAATGAAATATCTGCAGTATAAAAAGGAGCATTAAAATATTCAGAAAGAGTTACATAATATGAATCATATGAACTTATATTTAAATTTAAGGAATTATGGAAAACCTGAATAGTATTCTCTATAGTAAAAGTATGTTTTATGATAGGAAGTGAGTGAAACTTATCTATAAGCTCAGCACCATCATCTAAGGAGATTCTATTTCTTTTAACGGCTAGGGAAATAACATTACTCAACTCATAATCAATTAAATAAGGTTCAGAAACTAAAATTTTTTTATTTCTAAAATCTTCAAACAACATGTCAGAAACGTCAACATCATCTTCATCTCTCAAAAACCATTTTATAACAACAGAAGTATCTAAAATAATCCTTCTCATTTCATCATCCTCCTATTTTCATCTATTAATATAGAATTTTTGCCAATTTTACTTCTTTTACGAATTTCCAATATTTTATCAAACCCCTCATTATACCAACCCGAAATAATTAAATTATTAACTATATTCTGGATAGAATCTTTACTTTCAAAAGCCTTATAACGAATAAAATCCATAATATCTTTATGAATCTTAATTGTAATTTTTTCTTTTTTATCCATAAAACCATATTGCCATAAAAACATAATTTTGTCAATTAAGTGTATGAGTCCATAACATATGGGAGGAAGGGATGAATTTTAAACAATATTGCATAGGTGATAAATTTCCCAAAGACATATGTCCCTCTTAGTATTGTGCCACACTAGATAATCTATTAATTCCCTGTTAAATTGATCCAGGGATATATGCAATGAACTTAGATGGTGTTTAATAAACTCTTCTTGCAATGTTCTGTTTGATCTTTCCACATATGCATTAATCTTAGGACATCTTGGATAAATAAATAAATGAATGTAGCCTTTATCTTTTAGAGATTTATCAAAATATCCTCTAAATTCCAACCCATTATCTTTTTATGCCATAGAATAGAAACTTTGTATGTGTAGATATTCCTAATTTTCTTCTCATAAAACATTAAATGGCATACTTGTGTATCTTGGTAAGAATAAGTATCTTCTATTGATTAAGTAATAAAAGATAAATAATTCTTCCTATTAATAACTTTATACGTAGAATTTGCATATGTACTTTTCCATATATAAGGAGCTCTCTGGCGTTTTTTTTCGGACCACTTAAATTCAAATCCATGTAAAATACCATCTTTGTCTTCTATAAGATCAATTTCTTCTTGATTATATGTTCTCAAAAAGTAACTAGCTCCATAAAACTCTTTTGAATAACTCCTGTTTTTCATTCGTTCCATCATTAAATAATTCTCCCAAAGCCGACCTACATCTTTATTATCTCTCAATTTTACATTATTGAATTGATCTATAATAGCATTTCTCACACCATTATCGAAAAAATAATATTTATTTTTACTTGTAATAGCAGTACGTAAATTTTTACTATAACCACTTAGGTGATATATAACAAAAGTTTTTTCTAAAAGATCCAGATATCTTTGTATCGTTTTGACATTTACACTAAGCTCTCCTGCCAATTCTGAAAATGAAACTTCGTTTCCGATTTGATATGCAAGTAGCATTAACAAATCCCTAATAAAACGAGAATCCTTAATATTATCAAGCGATAAAATATCCTTTAATAAATAAGAATTAACCAAATCTTTCAAAATTTCAATTTTTTCAGACGAATATCTTGATATAATAACCTCAGGATAACTTCCAAAAACTAAAAGATCTTCTAAATGTTGATTAAAATCAAATTTATTTGATCCATATAATTCTAATAATTCTTTTGCAGCAATAGGATATAATGTAATAACGTTTCTCCTGCCAACAAGAGGTTCTCCAACTTGCCCTAAAAGGTCAAAAGAAGATGACCCTGTAACAACTACCCTAATGTTATCAAAAGAATCTACAATTAATTTTAACGCTTCTCCTATATATGGAATTTTTTGTGCTTCATCAATAATAAGAAGCTCGTTATCTCCTACATATTCTGTAATTAAAGATAATCTTCTGGAAGAAAGGACATCCTGGATATCCAAATTTCCTCCATTATCATAACGAAATTTTAGTTTTGTTCTATTAATAAAGGATTCCAGAAGGGTTGTCTTTCCTACTCTTCTGGGGCCAAATACTACTAAAACCTTATTAGGTGCTATAAGATTTTCTATCTTGTTGTCATAAAATCTTTTTATCATATATAAACTACAAGATATCACATCTACTCAAATTTGTCAAAAAATGAATCCTAAAGATATCACTTTTTGTAAAAATACAAGTAGTATGGATACCAGTATTATATTAACACTCTCTTGTTCAATAAATATAAAGTTTAATGTATAATTCCAATTTATATGGACATAAAAAACACATCGTATGATCCTCAAAAATACGAAAAAGAAATTCTAAAATTTTGGGAGAGTAAACCTTACTTTAAACCAGAATACAAAAAAGGGAGAGAGAAAACATTCACTATTACCCTACCACCTCCTAATGCAAATGCTAATTTACATGTAGGACACATGACAGGATACACATACCAAGATATTATGGGCAGATATCATAGAATGATAGGAGATAAAGTATTACTTATCCCAGGAAAAGACCATGCAAGTATACAAACAGAAGTTGTCTTTGAAAAATTCCTTGAAAAACAGGGCATCAAAAAGAGAGATCTGGGAAGAGAAGAATTTTATAAAAGATGCATGGAATTTACAATAGACAATGCAAATAATGCAAGAAACCAAGAGAAGAGTATTGGGCTTTCTGCAGATTTTAGTAGAGAAAAATTTACACTTGACCCTCAACTGACAAAAACGGTCTATGAAACCTTTATACAAATGTATAATGATAATTTAATATACAGAGGAAAGAGAATAATAAACTACTGTCCAAGGTGTCATACAGCCCTTGCAGATATAGATACTGAATATAAAGAAGAAATATCCTCGTTATATTACATCAAATATGGAGATTTAGTTATAGCTACAACAAGACCAGAAACAGTGATGGCAGATACTGCAATTGCAGTAAACCCAAAAGACAAAAGATACAAACATCTAATAGGAAAAACAATAGAAATAGAATCTATTGGAGGGAAAAAAATTCTACCTGTAGTATCTTCAACAAAGGTAGATATAAAATTTGGAACAGGAGTATTAAAAGTAACTCCAGGGCATTCAAAGGACGACTTTGAAATAGCTACAGAGAATAACCTCCCAATTATATCAATCATAGATGAACATGGCAGAATAACATACGGGAAATATAAAGGGATGAAAGTAAAAGAGGCAAGAGATGCTGTAGCTAAAGATCTACAAGAAGCAGGACTTATAATAAAGATAGAAGAAATTGTTCACAACACTCAAATCTGTGAAAGATGTAACTCCATTATTGAACCATTAATATCATATCAGTGGTTTATAAAAACACAGGACCTTGCAAGAAAAGCAATAGAGGCATTAGAACAAAAGAAATTTTCAATATATCCCAAAAGACAAGAGAAAAACTACATAAGATGGTTAGAAAACTTGGAAGACTGGTGTATCTCCAGACAACTATGGTGGGGACAATCAATACCTGTATATTATTGTGAAGGTAAAGTTACAAAAATAGATAAAAATGGAGATATAACTGAAAAAATTCTTGGATGCGGAGAGATTACTGTAAGTACTAAAAAAATTACAAAATGTCCAAAATGTGGAAGAAATGTTATACAGGACACAGATATACTGGATACATGGTTTTCATCTTCACAGTGGCCATACTCTTGTATGGGAGGGATAAAGTCAGAAGATTTTAAAGAATTTTATCCAACAAGTGTAATGGAAACAGGGAGAGATATTCTACTTTTCTGGGTAGCACGAATGGTAATGATGGGTATATACAAAACAGGGAAAGTACCTTTCCAAGAAGTCTATTTACACGGACTTGCATTAGATAAGGAAGGTAAAAAACAATCTAAATCTAAAGGAAATGGCATAGATCCACAGGAGATAATACATAAATATGGAACAGATGCGCTAAGACTATCATTAATATCAGGAAATGCACCTGACCAGGATTTTAAGCTTTTTGATGAAAAAGTAAGAGGGTTTAGAAATTTTATTAATAAAGTATATAACAGTTCAAGATATATAATACTACAGTTAGAAGAATTAGATGAGAAAGATAAAAAATATATAAGGGAAAATCTGAAGTTTACACAAAAATCAATTATTAAAACAAAAATCAATAAACACATAGAAGATATTTCAAAAAAAATGAATAATTTTGAATTTGGAAAAGCAGCATTTAATATAGAGCAATTTTATCACCACTATTATTGTGATATTTATATTGAAAAAACAAAAGAAATATCAAATTTGGAAATAAAAGCAGAGTTAGTATTTACACTTTACCAAAACTTAAAATTAATGCATCCATTTATTCCATTTATAACAGAGTTAATATATATAAAACTCAAGGAATTAAATGTATTAGAAAATCAAGAGGAAGTATTAATGTACTGTAAATATCCTATTGTTACTTAATATTGATTTTTTAACCAGAGAGAGTATTATAGTTTAAAGTATGGATAATACCAATACAGACAATAATCCCTTAGAAGATACAAATACACAGAGTATACCACCACAAGACACTCAAATAGAAAATACATCTAAAATGGATGATAATGAAAATAGAAAATCATCTATAAATACCATATGGAGGAATCCAAATATTGCAGACGAATCAGATAACCCTAATACAAAAGACAGAAAATCTAATTCAACAAATAAGATACTATCAGTAAAATTTAGAGTGTCAGATGCAATAAAATTTGCATGGAAAGAATCCCTCGGGAATTTAGGAAATTTCTTTTTAATAATAGCTGCATTTGCAATTGCGATAATAATAATAAACCTTATTTTAGGAACAACACCTACACATGGATTGCCTGTAAATACATTTAGCACATATTACATTACAAAAAAGATAATATTAGAGGTCATAATTTTATGTATAGGAACAGTATTCACCATTGGAATGTACAGGGTATCTATTGAAATATATAACGGAGGAAAAGCTTCATTTAAAATATTTTTTAACATTAAAAATATAATACTACGATTTATTGGAGGAGAGATAGTTGCATTAATATGCGTTGGATTATTATACATAGCATTGTTTATCTCAATTGTAGTTATGTCATTAATTTTTGTGGTATATCACCAACTCTTACTATTAATATTACTGATTCCAGTATTCATAGCTGTAGTTTTTGTAGGGATATACCTAATATGCGCATATTATTTATGGCCACTACCCATAATAGCTCATAAATCAACAATAATAAGATCTTTTAAGGAAAGCTTTAAAGTAACAAAGGGAAATGTAGGAAATGTATTCTGGTTAATATTCCTTCTTGGACTTATTAATACAGCAGGGATTTTATGCCTATTAGTTGGGTTAGTTGTAACAATACCAATGACATATCTCGCCATCACTTACATGTATTTTGTATTAAAACAAAGAAATCCATAAACAAAAATTAATAAATGTTAAATAACTCATGATATAATGCCTTTCGTATGGAATGTGAAGGAATATTATCACAACAATACGAAACTAATAAAGGGAATGAGGAAATAGACAACAAGGTATCTTTCCTTATAACAATGGCTTCTGTATTAGAAGAAGAAGGGGGTACGCCTGAGGACAAACTTCTATTAGCTAAGGCATTAATACAACAATGGGTACTAGAACAAAATATTGATCAAGAAAGAAAAAACGAAGCAGAGACACTAACAACCCTCCTTATAAAAAGTAAAAGAAAAGATGAGATCATAGGAGGAAAATCAAAGAAATTACAAGGTGTAAAAAGCATATCTACTCATGAAGCAAGTATTATGAGGCAACTATTGGAAGATCCTGAAGTAAGGTTTATAGCGACAATAAAAGCAGGGATAGAAATGCTAAGGAGGAATATTGCGCAAATGCAAGAGCTAAAAAGAGAAGGAATTACACTACCTCTAGTCTACAAATATCTTCGCAAGGCAGGAGATAAGCAAAGGATATCTAAACAAACATTACAAGAGTTACCATTTTCTGTAAAAGAAAGTCATTTTTACTTTACAGTATTTGTGCCAAGAGAAGTTGCTCAAATTATAGGAATGGACATAGCCTCAGGAGAGAAAGGAGAAAGCCTTAGATATTTGCCAATAAATGTAGTAGTAGTAAGACCTAATCAGCCAGAAAGAACAAAGGAGACTGCAAGGCATGAAGGAGTACATAAGTATGAAGAAGCTTTTGATTTCGAGATTGAAAATAAAGTATTAACATTTGAAGCAATAAAGGAACATGTTAATGTGTTATCAATATTAATTGAACATGGAGCAAGAATTGTAACTGGCAATACGAGAAGAACAATAAGAAGAGGAGTGAGATTATTTAATTTAGGACTAAAAGCAGAAGTTTTAGCAAATTTTGAATCACTATATAACACGGGGGAAGAAAAAACAGAAAGGTATGAACAAATACGACTATCACTGTTATTAAGAAATCAATATTTAAAAGCAAAGGAAGATAAAGATCATGACCTTACACAGTTTTACTGGTCAATGAGAATAAGAGCTGACCAAAATACACAAAGGTACAGAAATAAATTAATGGAAATCATTGATATTGCTAAAAAGAATGGCCTTAAACAAGAACTAAGAATGGCAATTGCACTATTCCCTACTTTAAATTTACACCAAATACATAAATATATACAATGGAAAGCTCTGCGAAATCAAGGTATTTCACAAAGGGCATAAACAAGAACTATTTGCATCAGATATGCATAATATGATACCATTCACCTTATGCAAAATATTGAATTAAAGGGTGAAGAAAGAAAAATTTTTAAGAAAAAGACTCAATCTATTAGGGATGAAGGAAATGTCCCTGCAAGTATATATGGACTTAATGGAAATTTTTCGATTACATTGAATAAGAAAGTTTTTGTAAAAACCTTTAAAGAAGCAAAATATACTGGAGTCATAAAGATTGATATAGAAGGCAAGGAACATAATGTATTAGTACAAGAAATACAAAAGCACCCAGTTACAGATGAAATATTAAATGTATCCTTTCATGAAATTTCATTAACACAAAAAGTAAAAGCTGAAGTTCCTTTTGAATTTGTAGGAGAAGCACCAGCAGTAAAAACTTACCAAGGAGTTGTCTTAGAAAATCTACATGAAATTGAAGTTGAATGTTTACCAACACATATACCAAAAAATATAGAAATAGATATTTCAAATTTAAACGAGATAGGAGATAATGTTCTTCTAAAAGATATAAAGTTACCTCATGGAGTTGAATTTACTGCGGAAGAGGAAGAAGACTTAGAAACAGCAATAGTAACAATTGCTCCCCCTGCAGCAGAAGAAGTAGAAGAGACAGAAGAAGAAGTTTCTCCTGAAGATGTAGAAGTCATTAACGAAAAGCCTGAAGTAAACGAAGAAGGAGGAGAAGGATCAACTGAACCAAATTCTAAGAATAAGGAAAAATCAGAATAAGCTAATTAATAGTCAAACTTTTAGTACAGGAAACAGGAGAGTTTAGAGCTCCAATCCCAAGAGTAAAGATCACATTTATTTTTGAAGTAGTTTCAGATTTTATTTTATTTATAGCTAAATTTCTATAATACATACAGGGAGTCTTTTTTATCATGACATAAATATCTTGCCCTATGTAATCAATACTATATCCTCCATTTATAATTGGACCATTATTCATTATTGAATTTACAATAGGAGGTTTTTGAGCAGAAGGAGGCGCACTACGGGTAAATATCAATGTGAATAAAATTACAAAAATCGCAATAATTACAGAACTAACTAGTAATATATTTCTAAAATTTCCTTTTACAAAATTTAAGTTAAAATTCATAAACTAGCTGATTGATAAAAACAATTTGCTAAAAATCCTTGATAATAAGCATAGACAGAATTTGCATAGTTATAGCAAGACTGTAATAAAGAACCAGTATCAGAAAGGTATCCTGCGCCACAATAATAAGATGCTGCACTATTAATAATATCCTGCTCCGTCCATACTTGTGGGTGATTAGAATTATCAGACAGTTTCAACCCTGCGCCAATCATGGAATCAATAAAAACATTTACATGAACACCAACTGATATAGCAAATTGATACGAAGAATTAATTATATTAGAAACAGCTGTTATATATCCTGACCAAGTACTTGGTTCAAATTGATAAGGGCCTATAGCTCCAGTAGAAGAAACTACATTATCTGTAAGTAAAGATATTGCAGATATTGAAGTATCTCCAGAAGAAGTTTCGTTAAAATTACAGGGATTACCAGATTCAACTTGTTTTTCAGCAGCAAGCAATGCAGGAGGTGTCCCTGTAGATTGTCCTACTTGATTAAATAGAGTTACTAGATTTGGAGATAAAGGACAATATCCGCCTTGAGAGGAATTAGTTCCTAAATTATTTGAACATGAAGAAGGAGCAACTGGACCAACATAACTAAGACTACTTGATAAAAAAGGAGCATTATACAAATTTGCATTAGGATTTGCACACCAAGGAGAAACTTCTTGAGCAGACACTGAGTTATGGAAATAAATTATACTGGCAATTAATATAGCACAAGAAAGGATAAGAGAAGATATGATAATTTCTTTTATGTTAGAAAAAATATTCATAATATTTTTATACTAGAAACTGTCCATTTTCCAGAAGAAACAGAGAGGTTTACTTGCATACTTACAGAAGTACTAGACTGAGACTGCCCTCCCCTAGCAGTTACATTATAATTAAAAATAAATGATGCACCAGATGTAGAATAATTAATTATTTTTATATTACTCACCTCAGAAGTTACTGATGAGAAATACACTAAATTTTGATCTAGGTAGCTAGAAATATTAGAGTTGTTTAAAAACGAAGGCATAAGGTTAAAATAATTTTTTAAATAAGAATCGTAGTTAATAAGATCATTTGTACTTCCTGGATAAGGAATACTATAAATATAACTTGATATAAAATATGCCAGATAAACTGGATTATTTTCATAAGAAGAAAAATTAGAAGAATTTAACATATGATAACCATAAAATTTATTATTACTAATATCATCGAGAAAGTAAGTGATGTTACCATTAGAAGGATCTGACTTTATGTATATATTATATCCTCTAAATTGGAACAAGGAATAACCTTCATTTGAAAGGGGGGTGTATTTACCATTCCTTGGACCAATAGCAGAGAAAACAGAACTACTAGAAAAATAAGGAGTATATGAGGAATTAAAACCAATTATTAAACTAACAATAAGTACTATTAAAATTAATCCTCCAAGAATAAATGCAAAATAATGTCTTACTATTTCTGATACCTTACTTAAATTCAACATATCTTTATATTATATTCCTTAATTAATAAAATTGCCCTGCCGAAGGTTTTGCAAAACCAACAATACACATACCGGCACTTGGTTTAAATGTCCCACTTTGAAGCTCAGAAGGAGAGGCAAAACAAGTTGGAAAGTTACTGAATGGTTCTTCAATTACACCTAATGATGGGTCTGCTGCCTCAATAACAGAGAATTCATTAATACTGTTCCATGTATCTATAATTGCAACATGTTGAGGAGTACAAGATGAATTATATATAGAATATGAACCCGAAGTAAGGCAAGGAGAAGTCATATCTGCTTGTACAAAGAAAAATATTAAATCCCCAGGAGCAACCTGAGAGGGATCAGTAAATGTATCCAAATTTGAAGCGGTATACGAATATTGAGTTTCTGTTGTTCTAGGGATACCAATACCACTATCAGCATAAACAATCTGAGCCAGTCCAGAACAATCTACACCTTGAGTACAAGCAGGTGTTGATTTTGCATCATTTGAAGATATCTGCAAATACTGATCACCAATAAAAGCACTTGCATTGTTTAATAGGTATGAAGCCGAAAGGTTTATCGTTGTAGGAACTGTCTGATCTAACGCACCAATACAAGCACTAGAATTAAATAAGCTAAATTGATTTGAGATATTTGACCCAGAAGATAGGTTATTTCCTAAGCATGCATATGGGTTATATCCTTGAAGGGCATTTATAACAATAGGATCTTGAAGAGATAGGGTTCCTGTATATATAAGATATAAAAGTAACGGATCAGGATAATTAGGATTTGATATGTAGTATTCTCCAGGAGGTAAAGGATTTATACCAGAATTAACAGAACTATTATTTTGGTTGTAGTAAGGTTGAAAGTTGTGACTTGAAAGATTCTGTTCCATAATGATAGCATCTCCTATCCATGGAAAGTAAAACTCAGTTGAAGAAGTAGACGGAGTAAATGTTGGCTTATTAACACCTTGAGTTACTGTATTTCCACCAGCAACAGTACATGCAGGAGCAGTATTTACAAAATAGGGATTAATAGAAGTCAGTGGAACTTTAATTCCAATACCCGCAAAAAGCGCATTATATACTTTATTATAATTTGGATCAGATGGTCCAGCATTTAATACATGCTTAGCATATGAATTTAACTGTCCAGTTTGAGAATCAACATATTTTTTCCATGCAGTAATAGAGGTATGTCCTATAGGAGAGCTTCCATCAAGAGAGGCTTCTGTGTACCATTCATCAGCAAGAACACTATTTAACCCTTGAAGATAAAGATTACTGGACAAAGGAATAGATACACTAACAGAACCTTTCTGAAGATCAGATTCCAAAGTTCCCCAACAATTTCGAACAGAAAGTTTGTTCTGTATAGTATATGAAGATGGACAGGAAGCAGAGACATTGACAGTAAACCCAGAGGAAGAAGAAGGATTCGTGCGAGAATAAGATAAACTAGCAGAATCTGTTGTATTTATTGAAGTAATAGTATTAGAACAATAACCCCCAAGATTATAAACTTGCTCTATCGGACCAAGATTTAAAAAGTTTAATACATATCCAATTAATTTACTTATAATATTCTGAAAATATGAATACAAAGTTGAGTCAACATATTGAAGAGCCGTAGAAGCGGGATTATATGGATTACCATAAGCACCAATTAGTGCACATGCTTCCTGGGTACTATTATTCAAATTATATTCTCCGTTAGACTGATAACAATTTAGATTACTTGTCAATGAAACAGGAGAGGAACTTTCTATACTAGGGTTAGGCAAAGTTGTTCCTTGAGAATTATCAATTTGCATAAAACTTCCAATAGTGAAAAGATCAGCAGCTTTTCCTAATTCTGGAACCTGAAAGTATATATTCTGAGTTTGATTACCAGAAGAGATAGAACAACCAATATATTCCCCACTTCCACAATTTGAAGGAAGAGAAAGAGCACCAACCCCAGGTAATGAAGAAGAAGATGCATTATAGTTAATATATGGATTATAAGAAGTTTTTTCTACATAGTAACCATATGGAGTATATGGATTACTACTATCTCCAGAAGAACCCACACTATTAAAATAGTTTAAAAGTGGAATTTTGCCAAGTTCTATATTTAAATCTAGACTAGAAGAACCTGAAATACTAGTCTTACTACCACTTATTGGAACATTTACAGTAATAGTACCTAAAGGAATCTGATTACATGAAGTCGCCATTTGAGCAGGAATACTAGAAGGAGAGAATGCACACAAACTTGCCTGTTCTGCGGCAAAGACTTTGTACGGAAAGCAATACATCAATACAATGATTGCAAATATTATTAAGATTTTATCTAAACTTAACTTCTGGTACATATAAAGAAATAGGAACTAAGCCCTGATTTATTATATCAGCATTCGCAGAAATCAGGTATATAGGAAACACAACAGAATCTGTAGAATCAATATAGTATACAGAAGAAACATTCAATAAAGAGAGCACATTTACGAAAGAAAGATTCACGGAGGAACCAAATTTAGTAACATTTGAAGTATTTAATTTAACATTTACTAGTTTCCCATACTTCGTCGTTAAATATAAAGGTTCTATAGTAAAGCTTTTTATTTCTCCATTTGAGTAAAAGGAGAAATCTTCATAATATCTACCAGAAGAATCATAAATGTAATTTCCATTAATTACAGGAAATGCTTTTATTTCAATAAAGGAATTACTAATATTTTCTGAGTATTTAAATTTCACAGATATCATTCCAAAGTCCTGAATCAATATATTTTTTAAAAAAATGTAGGGGTTTACAGAAGAAGAGATATAATCCTTTCCTGAATTATAAAAGTAAGTGTTATTAGAGTAGGAAAAGTTAACACTACCACTACTCCACGCAACAGAATTACTATTTGAAACAATAGGCGGGGAAGAAAATCCCAAATCATTAGCAATAGTGTATGGAGAGATATAGGAACTACTAAGGTAAATATCATTATTAGAAAATTGAGGAAATAATTCTTGAAAGTTACTTATGCTAACAATACTGCCAATATGATCAATAAAAGTTATCTTTGGAGTATACACTGAGATATTTTTATGTATAGTACTAGATTGAAATTTAAATAAATTTGATTTATCTAAATATAAAAAAAGTATCAATATAAATAGTATTATAGGGAGAACAAACTTCAATATTTTCATTTTGACGTAGAAATAATTTCACCTTTATATATAGTCTCTCCTACATACAAATAAGGATTATTCACTTTATTTATAACAACAATACTTCCTCCTTGTGTTTTCACGGTAATATTATCTGAAGTGAGATTTAAAATACTCCCATTTACAGAAGAAGTCACCATTCCAACTGCAGCAGAAGCATTTCCTCCAGAATTTGTAGTATCAGAAACATTACTATTATTTCCCCCACTAAAAAGACCGGCCCCAAATATACCACCAGCAATTACAGACCAGGAAAATACATAAATAAAAATTGTTTTTAAGAATTGCTCAATATCAAAGTCAAACCTAAAAAATAGCATCATCATCCCAATAATAATATCAAATCCCACACTAGCCAGAGAGTGCAAAAATGTTCTTCCAATCCATCCAAGAAGAGCATGTGCAGGCTTAACTACTAACCACTGCCAAAGATTTATATGAAAGATTCTGTTAATAACAACTAAGGCAGATGCAACTGCAGCTGCTATACCAACAACAATCAATGTAGGTACACTTGCTACAATTCCTGCGGCTACTAGTCCTGCACTTATAAGCCCTGCAATTGTATATGCTCCTGCAGCAGCAAATGCAGTATTAATCCATGCAAAAATTCCTTGAAGAATACCATTTTTGAATAATAATGTCTGCGCTAACAACTTTGGGGATTCACTTGTCTCCTGTATAAGTGATCCTACTTCAAAAACATCCTGACCTGCTTTACCTATTACAGCCCACGACTTAGATATCCAATCAGGAAAAATCTTAAAATAGTAACGAATAAGGGAAGCAGTAAACAAAGTTGCACCACCCACAGCAAGACCTACAAGAGGACCTCCTAAAATACTACCAATAGCAAACCCTGCTAATCCCCAATCCATAGAAGCGCCAATAGCGTGAGGAATAGTTTTTTCGACAGCACCACCAATTTGTCTTCCCCACCATTCCAGAGCATATCTTGCACCAAAGGTTCCAAGTCCAACAAGACCTGCAAGTGGGAGAGATAAACCAAGAATTTTACCTATCACCATACCCCATACAGCTGTCATTGGCATATCCTTTATAGCAGAAAAAGGAACAATACCATCGGGTCTTAAATTTCTAAAGTAATTTCCAAACTTATTTAAAAATCCTATATCCACACCTCTATCAGCAGCTAATGTAGATAATTTTTCTGCAAATAAAAGTCTACCTTGTTCTGAAGTAATACCCAAAAGATCACCTAAATCTATCCTTGCATAAATCTCTGGATTCTTTAAAATGGTATCTATAAAACTAGGTAATCCCAAATTACCAAAATGAGAAACAATATCAGTAACATTAGAAACATCTTCACTAGAAAGAAATAGCTCTTTTAGGGCAACTGCATTCTTTGTAACATAATCGATATTCATCAGTTCTCTAAGATTTAAAGCACCTTCTTCTCCAATAACAGAATTCAGTTGCTTAAGAAGATCAAACATCTTAGAACCTTCAAATAAATTTATATGGGCAAGATCAACGGAGATACTATCAGAGGAAACATATCTACCAACCCTATCTATGAAATCTTTAATACTTATGGATGCTCTCCCGGTAAGATCGGATAAATTAAATATCTTTTCTCCATTAATAACAAATTCATTAACAAGTAAATTTACAGAGTTAGGATCCAGAAATTCAGAAATTTTTGTTGCATCAGAAGCTGAAAGAAATTTCAAAAAAGTATCCCTTGATAACTTACTAATAATGTCTATACCATTACCTTTAAGAAAAGCAATATCAAATCGATCTATTGAGGTTTTTGACATATCAATTCCCCAAACAGAAAGACTATGTCTAAAAGCTTCTAAAGTTTCAGGTTCGCCAGATATCCCAAGAGCAACAAATGCATCTTTGAGCTTTGTAATATCTGTAAAATCTATAGCAAGAGCATTTTTTATTGAATCAGACAGTCTTAGGTAATTTCTTAATGCAAGGTTCACACCTTTTATTTCAAACGGACTAACATTCCCTCGTAAAAACCTTTCAATCTCATTGGAAGAAAAACCAAAATCTTTTAATCTATCTTCATATACAGTTGCAACCCTATCTTTAAACACATCAGGAGAAATTGCTCCTGTTACTAGGTTATGTATATCTGGCACTAAGGTGGCCAAAACACTACTATCGAATCCAAGACCTCTAATAATATTACTAACTTCATCCACAGACCTTCCTCCTGCAATATATTTTGCAAGATCAAATTTTTTTAAATCTATAATTTTTCCTATTCTAAATAAACTTTGTTCCTGAATTCTTAAAAATTCATCATTTCTATATCCTTCTAAAATACGTAACCTTAAATCTTCAATTCTTGAGTCCAATGCAGGATTTGCCATAAAAGAGTGTGCATTCAAGAATTCTCTTACAGCATCTTCTGAAACCACAACAGGAATCTTTAACCTTATTAAATCTTCGTTCAGAAGAAATCTTACTCTCTCAAGTTCTGATGCAGTTAGAGCAAGAGGATCAGAAACAGATGACATATAAATGGATAGATTATGGTGAATCAATTGATTAAATTCCTCAGAATTTGAAAAAGTAAGCCCTGCAGTAGGAACACGAGGGACAATAATTCTGCCCCCAACGTGTTGTATATATGATAATACTGCACTAGAAGCAACTCCTATCCCAGCACCAATTGCTGCACCCACAGGCCCCAATAAGGAGAATCCTATAAGTCCAAGTCCTCCTCCGGCTGCAATAAAACGAGAAGCATCAACTCCTGCAGCTGCAGAATTTATTGCAGTTTCATTAAATATGCTATTTTTAAAAAAATCTGATATTGCTCCAGTAGTAAGGGCCACCCCAGGAATAATTAAACTCAGTGGAGCAATTCCTCCTGTTGCAATAGCAAGAATAGTAAAGGGAAGCAAGCTGGCAGAACCAAATTCTATTGTATGTTGCATTTTAAATAAGTATCTTGCCATACCAAGATCCTCAACTGCTTTACCATATGAAAAAAGAGATCGTCCTACTCCCATAAGATCAACTGCTCTTATTGCCATCCCTCCTCCAATAATAGCGAGCATAGGAACTGTGCCTACTCCTAAAAATGACCCTAAAAGTATTGTAGGAACAGCCATCTCAGCACCAAAAAATCCTGTTTTAGCTAAAATCTCTCCTGCAGAAAAAGGCTTATCTGCGATTGTAGAGATAACCCTCCTTATAATATCTGCAGTTAATGGAGCCTGAGAGTTAAACATTTCAACAAATTCAGGAACAAACTTAATTGCAAAAAGGGAGCTACCAACGATAATTCCTAATGGAGAACTACCCATAACAATCCCCAATGCTAATGCAGGAAGACCTGCTTCAATTCCATCCTTTAAAATAAGCTTGAGTCCATTCATTCCAAACTTAAAGCTATCAACACCCATAAGAAATCTATCTGCAATAGACCCACCACTATTCATTTTTACAAGAGCAGATTTTAAAAATTCACCTTTAAACAGCTTAACATCAATAAATTGAACTGCCTTTCCTAACAAAAACCTAAATGCATATGCAATAAGTGCAGGTGAAGCAGCAAAGAGATCTAGTAACTTAAATATAGTTTTCTTTTTCTTAAAACGACTAGGGGGTTTTATCTTCTTAAGATGTGAAGAAAATAGATTTTTTTTCCTTCCCCTTAAAAAATTCCATAATCCTGAACCTTGTGGCCTTGCATTAGATATATTTTCTTGCGCAGTTCTGTTCTGAAAATTATTAACAAAGACAGGAAGAGATACAACAGAATCATCAAACAGATAAGAAGAATATTCTCTACCTGCAAATTTTAGAATATTTTTAGAAGAAACAGTACTACCAAGTGCAGAAAGAGCATCTCTAGTAGAATCATGAATAATTCTATTTAAGAATCTAGATTCATAAATAGAAAATTTTCTATCGTCTTTTGATAACCCTAAACCAT
>DAIDGT010000007.1 GCA_027459825.1 bacterium | reverse complement strand
TTATCTTTATATACACAGTATACTCTTATATTATTTTGAAATATATCTTTAATTCTTTTAAAGTACTCCATACTTCTTGTTTTGAAGTTTTGGTTCTCAGATGTTTTCTTATGTATACTATAAAAGCCTTCAATATTTTCATCTTCTCTCTTAAATTCTAAATTAAACTTATTTCTCACCCTAACCCTTTTTTTAGATTCAATATTTTTTATTAATTCTTCTTCAGTTAATTTAAGATTTAATATTCCTGTTGCTAGAGGCTGAATTATTTTTTTTGATATTTTAAAATTTTTAAAATAATCTAAATATTCTTCTTTATATTCAATATCAGGTTCTATTTTAAGCATAGAACACCCTTGTTTTTCAGCAATACTTTTAAGAGTGTTAATGACTTCTTCTAAATATTTAAAATCTTCAACTATTGGTCCCCTTGGAATGTACATTATCTTAAAAAATGATTGTTTTCGTACCAGGGCTATTGCATATCCTATGACAAGTTCTGAATCATAAAATATAATATTTAATGGTGTCCATCCTTCGTATTGTTTTAATTTCCCCCAGGAAGAAGTTTGTAAAAAATTGCCGTGTATACAATTAGTTTTATCATCAAATATATTTGTGTCTTCTTCTATTTTAAATCTCATAATACATTATCTATTAAATTTTGACCTGTCATGGTATCAGGTTTTTTAATTTTTAAAATATTCAGTATAGTTGGCGCAATATCTGCAAGTATACCTTCTTGAATTTCTACACCTTTTGTTACTTTTTTATTTTTTAAAATAAAAGGAACTAAAGATGTCGTGTGTTCCTTATGTACCTTTCCATTATTTTCTAAAGCTTCTGCATTTCCGTGATCTGCAGTTATGATAATATCGTATCCTTCTTTTTCTGTGATTGTATATATTTTTTGTAAACATTTATCTATACATTCAATTGCCATTTTACATGCTTGAAAATTACCAGTATGTCCAACCATATCTGGGTTAGCAAAATTAACAACAATAAAAGAATACTTTTTTAGGTGTATTTTAGATATAACTTCTCTTGTTATATCATATGCTCTCATTTGTGGTTTCATATCATATGTTGGAATTCGTAAAGAAGGAATTACCAGTCTATCTTCTCCTTTATACGCTTCCTCTCTTCCTCCATTAAAAAAGTATGTTACATGAGCATATTTTTCACTTTCTGCAATTCTAAATTGGTATAAATTTGTATTTGATATAACATCTCCAATAGGTGTTTGTACGTGAATTCTATCGTAGATATACTCTAGGTTATCTTCATCCAGATACTTTACCATTGCAAGAAAAGTATTGTTTGTATTATCAAGGAACATTTTTGTTAATTGTCTCGCTCTATCTTCTCTAAAGTTAAAGAAAAAAATACCATCATTTTCTCTTATTGGTGGAGTATTTTCAATATAATACGGTTCAATAAACTCATCATATATTTTTCTGCTGTATGAATCATTCACTGCATCCAAAATATTTGATACAGCTTTTCCTTTGTGACTTTTTATTAAATCGAAGGCTTTAGTAGTCCTTTCAAGGTGAGTATCCCTATCCATTGCATAATATCTACCAATGATACTTGCTATTTTTACCTTCTCAGATAATATTGGTTCAATTTGTGTTATGTATTTTTTTACACTTTTATAATCACTATCTCTGCCATCAGAAAATATATGTAGATATACAGTTATTTGTGTGTTATTTTTCAAAAAAGAAAGTATTTCCTCTAACTGATCTATACTACTATGTACCATACCATCAGAAAGTAGTCCCATAAGGTGAATATCTCCATTTGTAGACTTTATCTTTTCTATAAAATTTAATAGAGACTCTTTTTTAAAAAAGAGCCCACTTTGCATATCATCATAAATAAATTTAGAATATTGTTGAACTACTTTTCCTGCTCCAATATTCATATGGCCAACTTCACTATTTCCTATAATTCCATCTGGAAGTCCGACAGATGTTCCTGATGCTTTCAGTTTTGTATAAATACTGTTTTTACTTATCCAATCAAAGAAAGGTTTGTAAGCTAAACTTATAACATTATCTGAAGATGAAGGAATTCCAAATCCATCGAGTATAACAAGGATGACTTTTTCTTTTGAAATCATACCTTTATTATCTAATAAACGAGGTCTTTTCTCAAGTTATTTTCTTGAAGTTATTACAGATCTTTCAATTTCTGAAATTTTCATTTTTGTCTCCTGAGCTTTTGCAGGTTCAATACTTAGAATATTTACTCCCTTTTTTATCAAATACTCTAAATATTTAGGGTTATCTAGTAGATTGGAATAGGTTACCATGTTAACAGTTTTATATTTATTTGATTGTTTCAGAGTGTCAACTATGATAGTTTCTTCTAATTCATTATCTTTATAAGGAAGATTGGATATTTTGGGATTTTTTATATCTATACCCATCATGATATTAGAAAGATGTTCTATATTTATATTAATTCCATCAACTCCAACTTCCAAGAATTTGTTTAGCATAATGACATTAGCGGGTAGATCTATATTAGCAAATATCTTAAAAGTAGAAGATCTTCTCAGATCATGATTTAGAACTATTTTTTTTACTTCTATAAGCTCTTGTGGAGTTCTCAAATATGGTATTGATATCCATAAATTTTTGTGTCCATACTTATTCCTAACCAACTTTATAACTTCAAGCTCCATATCAAAAGTTTCTTGCTCTTTAATATGTTTAATTGCGCCTCTATATCCTATAACTGGATTTTCCTCCTTGGTTTCAAACTGCAGACCTCCATCCAATTCAAATAATTCTGGTGATGAAAAATTAGAAATTTCATATACTACAGTTTCTGTTGGAGGAACAAGAGAACATACATTTGCAACTATCTTAGCAAGTTCTGTTACATACTCTTTTTGTTTTTGAGAACTTAGGGCCTGCTTTGGGTGAATTTTAAGTTTTTTAATAACTTGATTTCCAGAAATATACATTCCATCAATATTTAATTTTGATATATCTTCTGCAAGATCGAGATCAAATACCCTCGCATATACCTTTGTAGCTGTTTTTATAGTGACTTTAGGCATTGAGGTAATTTCACTTATGACCTCTTCTGTTTTTTTCTCCTGTTGTTTAATTTCTACTTTTTGTTCTTCCTTTGGTCCTACTTCTTTTATTACCTCAGGTATTTCTTCTTTTATTTCTTTTTCTTCCACAGGGGCAACAACTTGTGGTTCATTTACTATTTCAACATGTTCTACTGCGATCTCTTTAGTTTCTTGATCTTCTTTGACATTATTTTGTGTATCCTCGATTTCTTTTTTGACTTCAGATGCTTCTAAATATACTTTACCAGATACACCATCAACGTTTACATTTTGTCCATTATGCAGAATTTTAGTCCCAATTTGAGTACTTAAGATGGCAGGAATACCCAATTTTCTTATTGCATCATTTGCAATAGATTTTGGATCTGTTCCAAAATCCAATATTAGAGCAGATGCTTTTGATAGAGTATCTAACCATTTATCCGAATCAATATCTCTTGTAACTAAAATATCTCCTGTTTCTATAGACATATTATCTGATAATTCAGGAATAATACGAACAGTGCCTGTAACATTTCCATTTCCTCCAGACGATCCTGTAAGTATTAAAGTGTGTTCTCCTATACTATTAGTAGAATTTTGTTCCTGTTTTTTCACTACTTCTTGATTATCTTCCTGATTTACTTCTTGAATTTCTTCTTTAATAGAAACTGTATCTACTTCCTGTATTGGATTTGTGTTTTCCTCTATTTCACCAGGAATAGGAGAGGATTTAAATATCCATATTTTACCCTTTTCAATTCCCCATCTTATTTCTTGAGGATATTTATACATTTCAGATAAAATTTTTCCATACTTTGCTAGTAGAATTAAACTTTTATCATCTATTTTCTGGCTCTCTTGAAATTTTGTTGGTATTTTTGTCTTTATGATTGAATCACTAATACTTTTACTTTTAGGATTTCTAACTAGCGCAAGTTCCTGTTTTGAAATTTCTTTTAATACTATCCTTAAAGAATTTTTATCTATGTGATATAAGTCGGGGTTTATATCTTTTGCATTTGCTATATCCCATAGACCACTTACAGCTTGTATCGAAATTTTATTATCATCATTTGTGCCAGGAGATATTGTAAACATAATACCTGATGAAGTATTTTGTATCATTTTTTGTACAATTATCGATGTAGACGCGGTAAGCTGACTTATTTTATTTTTATTTCTGAATTTAAGTGAGTCAACTTCAAATAAGCTTGCCCAACAAGCTTTGATTGCCAGTATAAGTTCAGATGCACCCTTGATATTTAAAAAAGTAGTTTGAGCATTTTCACTTATTTCAACATTTTTATCATATACAAAAGATGATCTTACACAAACAATTAAATCAGAAAACCCTGAAAATTTTGAATATGCCCTTAATATTTCCTTTTCAAGAACAGGAGGAATTTCTGCTCTCATAATCAAGTCTTCCATATACGCGGAAGATTTTTGTATATCTTCATCATCTAGAAAGTCGATACCTCCAAGTTTACTTTTTATTATTTCTCCTATTTTGGAAAAATCTAAAAAATATCTATATGCATCAGATGAAATAAAGAATCCTGGAGGGGTTGGTAAAGACATTCTGTAAATTTCTGAAATATTGAGAGCTTTTTCACCAACTTTTCCTACATTCTCTGAAGTGATATCTCCGTATTGATAAATAATTTTTAAACTATTAGAAATTGCCATTGCTAAAACTATATTATATGTATAAAAAACTCTTGTCAAGTTACCCTATATAAGTGATAAATGGGGAATAAAATGCTTTATTCTTGTGTAGAATTTGTTGGTGGGACTTTTTTATTTTTTATTCTATAGTAATTATTTTCTGTCCATCGTCTTTTATTCTCACCAACTTTAAGTTTTAGTATTATATCTGAAATTATGATTGATATAATGATTAAAATAAGAACAAGAACCCAAGGAACAATACCAGATAAAAATATTTGCTTAAATGTTAGAAGTGTCATTACATTTTTTGTAATAATCTGTTTTTGATAATTTTCAAATGACACTTTTATTTGTACAGTTTCGCTCCCGTTTGCAAAAAAACTACCCATTTTTATAGGGATATAAACATACTCACTTTCTCCTGGAAATATAGCTTCATGAGATAAATCTATTTTTCCTATTTGTAAATTTTTATTTTGAGCATTTAAAGATACAGATACTCCTGTTAAGACTTGATTGCCAGTATTATCTATTTTAACTTTTAATTCATTTGTGATACCTGATATCAAATCTGGCGCATTTGTTACACTTGGAATAAAATTAGGATTTGGGTTAAATGCATTTGAGGTCGCTTCAATATTTATATTATTTTGAGGATTTTTTTCTTTTACAAAAGATAATATTAAAGGAGGATTTATTGAACTTTCTCCATACCTTGCTATGACAAAATGAGTAGAACCCACATTCCCAAAAAAATCTAATCCTCCTGAAGTTGACTGCCATGTTGGATCAACGCTTACCCACCCGTATGACGGATCAAAAAATTGCGCCCATGCATGTAATATATTGGATGGAAGAGGGTTAACATTTACGGTAGGAGGATCCCCATATCCTGCAAGCATTCTTGATGGTATTCCATCTGCCCTGGCAAGAGTTACAAATAGATCTGCATATTCTTGGCATATAGCATTATCTGGTTCTGAGAGAGCCTTTAGCGCTCCTAACCTTTGCCTTGTTGAATCAAGTATTGCCTTATCATTATATTTCAAAGTACTGGAAACATAATTATTAATACTTTGAGCTTTCTGAAGTACTGTTGTATCTCCTTTTATTATCTTTTGCGCAAGAGCTTTTATAGAAGAACTAGATACCTGCCAGTAAGGTTGCGTGGAAGTTAATACATTAACTTCACTCTGACTCAATGATAATGTTTGAGGTAGAGGGTTATTTAACTGTCCATATGTTGAATATACTTGGGCTTCTCCGTTAATAGAAACATTTACTGTCTGGCGAGGAGAGAGTAGGTATTCTAATATATAGTTTCCATCACCATCAATATATGTTTTTGTTGGAGTAGGTTGTATTTTTGAAAATGTTACTTCTTGTGTAGAAAAATCAGCAGGAATAACTATTTTAAATATTTGTGTATTAAAAATATCCGTGTTTTCAAGTTTATAATTGAATTTAAATGCATAATTTTGGTAATCACCAATAGAAAGAAGTATCCCTAATGGAGTATATGACTGACTACTGTTATAAAATACGGAATAATATCCATTCTCTTTAGTAATTTGAGGATTTACAGGAGAAGAGAAATTAACGTTTCCAAGTGAATCGGGTATGTTAATTGTTGTTGTTATACTACCATATATTGCATTATTAACAAACCCCGGAATAACAATATTTGTAAGTTTTCCATGCACTAGGGCTATTTGACTCGTCTTATATGATATAACCCAGTTTTGTGATGTTCCATACCCATAAACCACAGAGGAGAAATTTGTTACAATTGTTGTAATTCCTTTTGAGACATTATCTGTGTAATTTAGAGGATTACCATACGAATCTGTAACAGAAAGGTTAGATATGTCTGTATTAGGAATAGATAGCGAGTAAGAAGAAGCGTAATCTGTTGATGTTAGATTCGTAAGCGATATATTATATGTGACATTTGTCTCTCCGTCTCGCGATATATTATATAAAATGTTATAATTGACGGAATACGAAGAAGAGCTGGCATAAATTTTTCCTGTCAAAAGAGTTATAAAGAGTATAGGAACCAGCAATAATTTGAAGTATTTCATAACTTTTTATATTATCTTATATATGAACGCTAATCAACTAGATAAAATGCAGATTGCCCTATCAATTATTCTTATAATCCTTATTATTTTACAAAATAGGGGAGCAACGTTTTCTGCAACATTTGGTGGATATGGAGGGGGAGAATCATTTAGATCACACAGAGGATTAGAGAAGTTTTTAACTTATGCAACTATTGTAGTTGCAACTCTATTTGCTACCAGTACACTTTTATCATTGATTGTTGCAAAAGGATAATTCATTAATAAATGGTGGAATCTTTTTTTATTAAATTTAGAGAGACTTTATGGAATTGGCCGTATTTACTTGGAAGAGTTTTACGTAAAACAGCTCCTGTCTCATATATTTTTATATCCCTAATATTTGTTCTAACATCTTTGTATTTATTATATATATCAAATTTTTTTAATCTTTCTTTATTTGAGGGGAATACATACACAGAGGGTATTGTTACATCATCAACTTCATATAATCCATATGCAAGCGCTAATTTCAATCTTGTAAATGATATTAATCATTTGATTTTTTCACGTCTTGCAACCGTTCTCCCTAATGGTGATGTGCAAAAAGACTTAATCTCTTCATGGAAATCATTAAATAATTCAACCGAATATATTATTAATTTAAAGAAAAATATATATTTTCAAAATGGAAAAAATATGACTTCTGCAGATGTAATATATTCTTTCAACTTCATGAAAGATAATTTTCCATCGCCATCTTTAAATAATATATCAATATATGCTTTATCTAAATATAAGATAGGGTTTAAATTGCAAAGTACAGATGTTACATTTTTTTCTGATATCAATTTTGATATTGTTCCTGATGGATCCAATTATCTTTCAGTTGATATTTCACATATTATAGGAAGTGGTCCATACTCAATTGCATATATTACAAAAAATGAAATAGTATTAAATAGATTTGATAAATACTATAAAGGTAGCCCCTATTTTAAAAGATTCATAATCAAAATTTACAATAATAATAATAACCTTGTAAGCGCGCTAGAAACAGGAAGTGTAGATGGAGCATATTTTAATATGTACCCCAATATTAACCTTTCCCAGTATCCCAATATAAGTGTATATACAAAATCAATGAGTAGTAATTATACTGCTTTATTTTTTAATCTTGGCAATGTTACAGATATAAAATTAAGGAATGCTCTCTCATATTCTGTTAACAGAAAACAATTAATTCAGAAAGAATTATCTGGAGAAGCAGTTCCTGTTTATGGTCCTATCCCTCAGGATTCATGGGCATATGATAATTCTTCTAAAGTAGAAAGATACAATTATAATATAAAACAAGCAAGATCAGACATCTCCTCTTCAGGGGTAAAAATTACAATATATTGTGAAAGTTCTATCCCTAAAAACGTAATAAAATACCTAAAACAATCCTGGAATCAGATTGGTATCAATACTAACTTTATTGTTGTATCTAATAAAAATCTTGAAAAGATAATAACAGGAGCAAAGTATCAGGCTGTACTTGTAAATATTAAGGGTAGTGTGGATCCTAACAATTTTGACCTTTGGTATTCTAAAAGCCAAGGGAATCTTTCTCACCTAAATAATTCTCAGATTGATCAGCTACTTGTTATAGGAGCGACAACACCAAACACAGAGAGTAGAAAAGAAACGTATGCTCTTTTTCAGCAGCAGTTAATGTCAATTGATCCTGCCGTATTTTTATACAGTAATAATTTTGTGTATTTTGTGAATAATAAAATTGTCGGAATTGATTTTTCTAAATTAACTGCATCTTATCAAAGGTATCAATCTGTTGAAAATTGGAAGTATAGTAATTAGTAGCCAGAGTGGTGGAATGGTAGACACGCAACGTTCAGAATGTTGTATCAGCAATGATGTGGAGGTTCAAATCCTCTCTCTGGCATATTTTTTATATTAACACTTCTCCTGTTGTGGTTCTTCCTATACATCCTTCGTGTCTAAAAACAGAACCAATAACCTCTCTTTGAGTTAGTACCATCTCAGGATTATCAATATTTACAAATCTGCTTAACTTACTGATACCTTCTTTGGTAAATACATCAATATGAATTCTCCATGGATCTGTTGTTGCCCTTTTATAACCGTGTAAATGGTCCAACGGGTCGGTATCATATCCTTTAGACATAAGAAAGTGGTCAAGAAAACCCATCTGTTTACTAAACTCAAAGAGGGTAATAGGATATGCTACAGTAGTATTGTTGAAACCTCTATCTAAAAGTCTTCCTCTAAAATTATCCATAGTATCCTCATAATTACATTCTCTTGAAATGCAAAATAGGTTTTTCTTCCCAGACACTATCCTCGGATCTGATTGTGATGCAAATATCTTGACTATTCTCCCAGAATGCAGAATATGTCTACTATCTAGACGCTCAATCCACCTAGAGTCTGTTGCGTCTACAAAAAATATATACATAGGAATATTATTTTACCATTAATATTAATTAACATTGAAAAAAAAGTCATTTACTAATATAATAAATGACTATTATCACCAGTTGGG
The DNA here is from genome assembly GCA_027459825.1 of bacterium. Lineage (GTDB taxonomy): Bacteria > Patescibacteriota > Dojkabacteria > JAKAPS01 > JAJZLI01 > JAJZLI01. The sequence continues at coordinate 38,091 of DAIDGT010000007.1, read as the reverse complement.
CAAATGGTGGAATGGCAGACACGCAACCTTGAGGTGGTTGTGTCTTTTAAAAATAGACGTGGAGGTTCAAGTCCTCTTTTGCCCATGAGTATACTATATTGCATAGGGTGGTTAGCTCAGCTGGTAGAGCGTTACGTTTACACCGTAAATGTCATAGGTTCGATCCCTATACCACCCATTTTTATTCTATATTTATCAATTACCTCTTTATAAAATTTTAGAGTTTGGTCAGAGTTATCTGTATACTTGTTAATATATTCATTATTATAATTTATAAATTTTTCCCTAGTACTCTTATCTTTAACTATTTTTTCAATTGCATTAACAAAATCATTTTCTACTTCTGGCAGGATATATCCATTAATATTGTTTTGTATAAAGTCTGAAGTTCCTATATTACGTAGAGTAACAATTGGTAATGAAGATGAAGCTGCTTCAATTAAAACTAACCCTTGAGTATCAAAAAGTGAAGTATATACAAAAACATCTCCCAATTTATAGTATTTAGGTATTTGTGTGTATGGAACTTCTCCTGCAAATTTTATATTATGCTGATAATTCTTTGAGTGCTTTTCTAAATTTGATTTTTCAGGACAATCACCTATAATTAAAAGCTTGTAATTTTTGTTTTTTTCATATAATTTTTTAAAAATTTTTATAAGAAAAGAAATGTTTTTTTCCTTTGAAAGCCGTGAGACAGTAATGAGTACTATATCATTTTCCCTGTATCCAAACTTTCTTTTTAGTTCCATGTCTTTTTTTATTTGAAACCTTTTTATATCTACATTTCCAGGAATCACCGCAACATCTTTTTTTACTCCCATCTTTACAATTTCATCTTTTAACCCTTTTGAGGGGACTATAATACCGTCACATTTATCAAGATATGATTTAGTAAATTGTAAAAATATCATATTAGTGATATTACCGCGCATGATTTTAGGAAGGTATTTTACATACGCATTGTATTGTGAATTATAAGTAAATACAATTGGAACTTTTAGCCTTCTTGCTATCTTTACTGCATGCTCCCCTACAAAAACGGTATGCTGAGAATGTATGATATCAAGATTCATTTTTTTTGCTATTTGAAAATCAAAAGAAGGAAAAGTTATTGGTATAGAATGGTTATGGTATATTCTTATAGCTTTATATGAAAAATCTTTTTTTGAAATCTGAGTTTTTGGATTAAAAAATTTATCCTCAGCGCAAAATATATATACTTCATTTCCTTTCTTTTCAAGGTTTTCTTTTAATGTTTTTATAGAGATTACAACTCCATTTACAACAGGAAGATAGTGGTTTGTAAATATTCCGATTTTCATTAGATAAAAATATTATAACAAAAGATATTATAATTGTAAGGTAATTAAAAAAAATAGTATTATTTATATAAATTGAATAAAGGTGTGTATGAAAAGAAAATTTTTAAAAACAATAATCGTTATTTCTCTTGTCGCAATATTAACTATTATTGTATATGCGCTAAATTTAAAACACGCTAACAATGGCGCTTATCAAAAGGTATATAACAAACAAAATCTCCAGGCAAAAAAAGTAACTGCTAATTATCCTACAAACCTAATGTACACATCATTGAGTTACCTATATTCTATAAATATTAATTCAAAGAAGATTACTACAGTCAGTGGATATTTAGGGACAGGTAAATCGGCAGATTCAGTTGTAAAAATAGGAGATAATGAATATGCAATATCAAATGAAAGTAGTACTATAAATATTTGCTCATCTCAAAAATGTAGTCAAGGAAATTTTACTGCATCTATTTCAGGATTCTATTATAACAATCAGTTTTATTCCTTTGAAGGTGTAGGAGATTTAGCTTTTTATAATAATGTACTCTATGCTACGGATGTATTAAGAGGAGTTATTGTTAAAATTAACATTAGCAATTTTAGGGCCGATGCAATGATAACAGGCTTAAATAATCCTCATGGAATTTACTTATATAATAATTATTTATATATAAATTTAGAAAACTATCCTGTTTCTTCTAATGATTGTACCTTAATCAAGGTATCTTTAAATAATATCAACGATATTTCTTGTGATGGAAATTTTGGAGGTTATGCCGATGGAGTTGGTGGATATAACAACAATATATACTTGGCAAGAGATTATCTAAACTATTCAACAGGACTTTATAGTACAAAAGTATATACTGTAAGCTTAGATAATTTATCATCACATTTAGTGGTATCAATACCAAATCAATATATTGATGGTGTAGCATTTAACTCAAAACAAGTATTTGCAGTCTTTAGAAGCGCAAACCCTGATGTTCCTGGTAAAAAATATTATACTTACAAAGAAGGTGTATACGATATTACGAGTGGAAAACCTGTACTTATTGTGCAAGGAATATTTGATGGAGTTTCTTTTTATTAAGATAGTATTTTTATTGTAAGATTTGGGATATTTAGATATAATGCAGATAATATATGCCACGGTAGCTCAGTCGGTAGAGCAGAGGCCTGAAGAGCCTTGTGTCGTGGGTTCGATTCCCACTTGTGGCATTTTTTTATGCGGAAATAGCTCAGTTGATAGAGCGCATCCTTGCCAAGGATGAGGTCGCGGGTTTGAGCCCCGTTTTCCGCTCCATTTTTTATTTTGGGATGTGGTGAAACGGCATCACGTTAGGTTTTGGTCCTAAAATTTGGGGTTCGAATCCCTGCATCCCAACCAGATTGGACACATTCCGACCGTAGTCTCTCAAGAATCCTTTAACACTATTTAAAATCTCTATATATTTTTCTAAACAAGCGAACCAAAATTAATTTCAATTTAAAGTAATATATGAAATTATGGTATCGATTATATATATATAACAATTTTTTAATTAGGAATATCAACTTATATATTATATAAATTACAGAAGCATTACATTGCTTTCTAACCAGAAAGCTATTCTTTCTATTGTCCATTTTTCTTTTTCAATTAAAAGAACTGTTGTAACTAACTCTTCATTTGTGATATCTATAATAATATCATTAAGATCTAAATATATTAGCATTGCGACAGTGGCTGTTCTTTTATTTCCATCTATAAAAGCATTATTCATGATAAGTAAATGCATTAGTGCCGCTACCTTCTCAAAATGGGTTTTATACAAATCTTTTCCAGAAAATGTTGTTTGAGGACGAAAAACAGCTGATTCTAAAAGCGATAACTCACGTATTCCAGAACTGCCACCATATCTTTCAATTTGATCTTCATGAATTACAAGTACCTGCTCAAGAGTTAAATAAATAACATTATCCATCAAATATTATTTCTGAGCTAAGGATTGTAAGGCGGAAGCATACTGTTTATTCACCTTGTTTAATATTTTAAGGAAATATGGATTTATTGATGAATTTTTTTTCGCTGATGCTCTATTTTGTATAATTAACGCCTTGCTTATTTTATCAGTTTCCAATCTTACTTCACCTCCTATTTTTAAACCAACAGTGTCCAAAATAGATTTTGGTATTATAATACCTGTAGAATTTCCAATTTTTATTATCTTTTGATTCATAGTTATAACATGTTATAACATTTATATTCAATTGTCAATAACATACACGCTTCCTTCAGGAATAGTATTGTGTAAAACACTAATTACTCTTTTATTTTCTTTAACTATAGTAGTCATATATAAACCATATAAAATTAATTCATTCAGTGGAAATAAAATATTATTTAGTATTACTCTCATTTGCTAATTATTTATACATAGAATATACTTTATAATTGATTATGGATAATAATAATACAAATAATCAGGTAACTAATGTTAGTTTTTTTAAAACGATTTTATCCTTTCCATTTAGTTTAATTATTGTTGTTTTACTCCTTACTGTCGTTGCCATTTTACTATTATTTGTTCTTCATAAACAATCGCCTATTAAAAATACTACTACTAATAATACTAACATTACTACTCATAATAATATTTCAAGTGTAAATAATACCCAACGGATAGGTGGTATTGTAAGTGCATGGACACCTACAAGCGAATTACCTACTAATGTAAATCCTCTAAATTTAATTACATATAATGGCTATGTATATGAAATCGGAGGAGAAAATAGTGCTAATTCTTCAGCAACAGTATATTATGCACCTATTAATAGTAATGGAACCATCGGTTTATGGAATACTACTACTGCTCTCCCTCAAGAAATTGGATTTGCTACAAATGTGGCATACAAGGGATATGTGTATGAGATTGGCGGGAATAATGGTATTAGTGATGTATATTCATCGACAATATATTATGCTCCCATAAATAGTAATGGAACCCTTGGTTCATGGAATACTACTACTTCTCTTCCTCAGGGTAGTGGGTTTGCTACAAGTGTAGCATATAACAATTATATATATAATATTGGAGGTCGTATAAGTATTTATAATAGTCAGTATAATAGTGATACTACAGCAGTGTATTATGCTCCTATAAATAATGATGGAACTATCGGTTCATGGTTAGCTACAACAGCCCTACCTCAAGGAATTAGTGGAGCCACAAGTGTTGTATATAACAGGTATATGTATGAGATTGGTGGAGAAGAGAGTGGTACTAATACATCTTTTTCATCAGTATATTACGCCCCTATAAATAGTAATGGAACCATTGGTTCATGGACAACTACAACTACCCTTCCACAAGTAACTACCGGCGCAACAAGTATAGAATATAACGGGTATTTGTATGAGATTGGTGGAGGAGATCTTGATGGCACCTCTTTTTCATCAGTATATTACGCCCCTATAAACAGTAATGGAACCATCGGTTCATGGATATCTACAACTCCGATTCCTCAGGCAACAAAATGTACTGCCAACAGTTTTGGGTACAATGGAGATGTTTATGTCATTGGTCAATGTAATGCCCCTAATTTCTCCTTGGTATATTATGCATCTTTAGCAAAGTAATACTTACACTTTTATATTCTTTTTGAATAAGATTACTTGCTAAATATGACAAACAAGGGATTATTCCTATATTGCTGACATTGGTAAGAGGAGCAAGTGTCACTGATATAAGATATACAAAAAATAATGGTGTCCAATTTTTAGATACAACAGGAAGAAAACGATTACAAACAATGAGAAGAAAGATGACTCTTTGGAAATAAAATAATTAAGGTATCAATCTAATAATTTACTAATTTGACTTTTTGTTTTTCCTAGATTTACAATATATTCTGTATGGGAGGTGTTTTATATGTGGTGGAATAATTATTACGGGTTTATGTGGCCATTTATGTCTATATTCTGGGTACTTTTATGGATTGCTATTATAATTATACTCTGCAGATGGATAGGATGGAGAAGGTGGAGAAGAAAATCAGGTCATTGGAAAGACAGATACTACGAAGATGGTAGTGATGCGGAAGAAATACTAAGAGAACGGTTTGCAAAAGGGGAAATTGATGAGAAAGAATACAAATCACGGTTAGAAACCCTAAGAAAAGATTACAACAGTTAACCTGTTATTCTGTGTAATGCATCGATATATTCAGCATCTCCTTGTGTGTATCTGCTATACATATACTCAAATCCCCAAAAAAAGATAGCTTGCGGGGAAGTGTTTTTTACACAAAAATTATAATTTCTTATAATATCCTCAGGTTTACAACTAAAAGGAGCTATACCTTTAGGATAATGATTTCTTGCGACCAATTCCCATGGCTCTGCCTGTACTTCAGAGGCAATTAACATATCATGGGATCTATCCAACCTATTTTTTTCCCATTCAGAAAATGGATATCTTCTTGTATCAAGATACCCTGTACGACCAAATGGGAAAGAGAAACCAGGCACAACTGGGTAATAGTCATACCCTGTAATATCAGATAAATTACCTATTTGGCTTAAACTATCTTGTACGCCAAATGTATTCTGTATTTGAGAGAGCATATTTGTATTCAAAAAACCTGTAATCATAACAGGAATATTATTTCTTATATAACCTTGCAGTGCATTAACCTCTAGACGAAGAAGATCTTCAGATATACTCCAATGATTAATTCCATTTTTTAAAAATGGTTCGTTTTCAAGTTGAATAGCATAAATTGATCCATATTGCTCCTGCCATGATGAAATTGAAGAGGAAGAGGTGTTTATAAAAGAGATAAGGTTGCCCTGAAAATCTAAATTTGTATTATGCAAAGAAAGAACACTACCATCAGGAACATTAGGAGTTAATTTTGAAGGTATATAGTATTCAGGGTATCCAGGAGCTTTCATTCCAACACTTACAATTACCTTTTTATTTTTTTGAGATGCAAGACGCACTAACTTTTCTACAGAAGATAAATCTATACTGCCATCAGGTTTTAAAACTTTATTCCAATATATACCAAGTCTTATGATTCCAATGTTTTCAGACAGAAGATAATCGTAAACTTCATAAGGGTTAATACCGAACCATCTTGCCTGTGAAGGTCTAAAAGTTACACCAATATCTGTATTTACACTTGTAACAGGAACATTTTTCCATTCATCAGTAATTTTTGAATCACCAGCAATTACATATTCTGACGCAAAAATTTCAGATAATGCTAAAGATCCAATACCTCCAGCCGTAATTAGTCCCTTTTTTATAAACTCTCTTCTGTTAAATTCCATATTATATTATTTTACCATTGTTATTATTAAAAATTTAAAATATGATATATGTTTAATAATTTGATTAAGAAAAAAAATGGAACTTACAATGGTTGTCGCAACAACATTAAATGGAAAAATAACTCAAGGAGATAAGAGTGGATCCTCGTGGACATCAAAAGAGGATTCAGAATTTTTAAATAAGATAGAAAAACAAAATAATTTGATTATAATGGGAAGTAAAACTTTTGAAATTTCATATGACCTATTACATCTGCCTACATCAGATAAACTCCACGTTATAGTAACAAGAAATAAAGCAAAATACTCAGATTACCAGAAAGAAGGAGGTTTTGAATTTACGGATAAAAATCCTCAAGACATAATTGATAATTTAGTAATGAGAGGATATAAAAAGGGTTTGCTACTAGGAGGAAGCGAGATATATACACTGTTTATTTCAAACAACTTAGTAGATAACCTGTATATTACTATTGAACCTAAGATATTTGGATCAGGAAAAAGTATTTTAGAAAACTTACCCTTGAATGTACAATTGAAGCTTGAGGAGATGCAAAAGATAAATACTCAAGGTACTATATTATTAAAATATAAGGTAATTACAGATTCTATTTTACAAAAGCAGGAGATTCCATTGGGGTAGAAAGTGCTACTCCGGAAGGGTCATTTAATTGATCAGCTCCTATCCCCGCAATCCCCGTTTGACCATATTGCCATAAAACTGCTTCAGTTTTAGGGTTTATAACAAACACTCTATCATTATGATCATCTACAATTAGATAATTTCCATTTGGAAGAAGCTGTGTAGAAGATGGATGATTGAGAGCATTAGCTCCTGTTGGTTGATATGACCAGACAACCTTTCCTTGTTTTGTAATCTCTTCAACTAATCCAGGTGATACCCAGTCAGTAGATAGTATATCTCCATTTGGTAGAGTTACCGCATCAGAGGGATATACTTGAGGAATATTTACTTCCCATAAAATATTATTTGTTGTCATACTTACATCAATTGCCATATGGTTTGATATATTTGTAATTAAAATACTTCCATCAGGAAGAGGCATTGCATCATTAGGCGCATCTAAATACCCTGGTGCAGTTGATCTTTGTAATGTATGCCCATATTGCCAGACAATCTGATCTAATTTATTTACGGCAATAACCCTCATATTTACATCATCAGTAATAACAGTATTGCCATTTGGGAGACGGAAGGAGTCATCAACATACTCCCCAAGATAACCAGTAGCAGATCCAGGAGAACCCAAATGCCCATAACTCCACACAATAGATTTGGTTGTTGTATCTATTTCTACAACTCTACTATAATCTTCTTGATTAACAATAATTCTATTATTAGCATAAACCTGAACATCATCTGGATCTTCGATTCCTGTCATTTGCCATACAATTTGTTTCTGGGGGTTTACTTCTATAATTCTGTTGTTTTTTGAATCACAAATATATATATTTCCACCAAGTGGGTTGTTAGTATCTATGGAAGAAGAAACAACTTTACTGGAATGGATTGCTTTTACTTTTAAGTTTTGAGCTGTATAAAGGTATGGAATGTCATAATAAAGATATGACAATATTAAAGCAATAACAGGTATTGTAAAAATAAAGAAATAAAATAATAAATATTTTTTATGCATAATTTTTTTAGTGTACCACATTAAATTTTGAAATGCTTGATATGTATCGTTTAACGATATATACTAAAACAGATGAAAAGAAGTATGAAACTTTTACCACAAATTTCACTTAGTATACTTGTAGCATTAAGCCTAAAACCACGTCATGGATATGAAATTATGAAACAGGTAAATTCTGATTCATTAGGAAAAATAAATCTTGGACCTGGATCGTTATACACAACAATTGATCAGCTGATTAAGGAAGAACTTATTGAAGAAGTAAAAGAGGTTATAGACGAAAGAAGAAGGTATTATAAATTAACACACAAAGGTTGGGAAAGATTAGATAATGAAATTGAATATTTTAAGCAGATATTAAAATTAACTAAAGAAAGGGTAGAGGAAAATTATGGACAAATCTAAAAAGGATTCAATCTATTCAAAATTAATAAAACTCTATCCTAAAAAGTATAAAGAAAAATATGGTGACCAAATTATACAAACTACAGAAGACATGCTTAATAACACGACAGGTCAATATTCTAAAATATTAATATGGATCAAGGTATTTTTTGATTTACCTTTTAATATTTTAAAACAACACATATTAAACATTAACTATATCCTTACAAATGAAACACCATCATATATTAGGCAAACTAGTATTGTATCTAATATATTTATATTACCATTTTTAATATTACTAATTATCAATGAACTGGATATCATTATACATGGCAGTAACTTATACAGTTCATGGTTCTGGAGGATGCCAATATTGGGAATATGGGTATTATGGATGCCTGCAGTATCTTTTGCAACTACAGTTATTAGCTACCTTACATACATCTTTAAAAATGGGATTGACGGTATGTTAAAAAATATATTTTACATTAGACAAACATGGATAGTTCTAATTCCAGCTTTCTTAGCATTTGGGATATTATTTATGTTAGCATTTCACGACAGTACACATTGTGTAGTACAACATCCATATTTTATATTTACTAAATTTCACCAAACTATGCAGTGTATATCGAATGGATTTCTAGGTGGAAAATAAAATTACCTTTACATTTATTTCCAATATAAAAAATTTGAAAATTAAATCTTGTTATATAATAATAAAAATATGGATGTTAAAGACAAAGTTGTCATAGTCACTGGAGCCTCATCAGGAATAGGTCTAGCATTATCAAAAATATTATCTGAAAAAGGAGCAAAGGTTGCCTTAGTCTCAAGATCACAAGAAAAGCTTAATAATATTTCAAAAAACCTAAAAGACTCATTTGTTGTTGTAGCAGATATGTCTAAAGAAGATGAAGTAAGACTAATGGTAAATAAAGTATTTGACCACTATGGGAGTATTGATATACTCATTAACAATGCAGGAATTGGATATTACGCGTCAATAGAAGATACAAAAATTGAAAACCTCAGAAAAGTATTTGATTTAAATACAATAGGTCCTTTAGTTGCAATGCAGTCAGTTATACCTATTATGAAAAAACAAGGAGGTGGAATGATAATAAATATATCCTCCGGAACTGCTTTAATGTATATACCTAATATGTCAGTTTATTCCTCATCAAAAAGAGCCCTTGGAGGTATTTCATTAACTGCAAATGAAGAATTAAAGAATCATAATATAAAAGTTTCTGTAGTATATCCAACAATTACTGATACCAATTTTTTACAAAACTCTATAAAAGAACAAAATATAAACTTATCAAATAGAAATTCTCAAATACCAGAAATTGATAGCGCAGAGTATGTTGCTAATAAGGTTCTAGAATCAATAACAAATGGAGAATTAGAAGTGTTTGCCCACGACTATATGAAAAAATGAAAAATAAAAATATCTATGCGTATATTACTATAGTCTGCATTATTATATATATACTGCTAGATCTACTTCTTGCTCATCTAAGGCCAGATTATAGCCTCATACATAATGCTGAAAGCGATTACACACGAGGGAAATATTCATACTTAATGGATATAAATTTTATAGTCAGGTGCGTATTTTCATTATCTTTTGTAAAAATTTTATGGATAAAATTTAGTAAGAATCAAAAGATAAAATCCGCGACATACTGGGTAATAGCATGGGCAATATCTTCCGGACTCCTAGCATTTTTTCCTGACAATCCTTATGGATATCCAAAGTTGTGGACTGGACAAATACATTTATTTTTAGCAACTATCGCTTTTATCTCAATAATTGTGGGAATGATAAAAATATCTATAATTTTAAAGCAAGAGAGTCTATTAAAAAATATAAGTGTATTACTGCTTATAATTGGAATTTTTGAAATAATCATGTTTATGCTTACAGCTCTATCAGGATTTAACCCTCATACGCTAGGAGGCCTATACGAAAGAATATTCTTAGCTCTCATTATGATTTGGCAATTTATAATATCAATTCGATTATGGCAAAGTTCAAATTTAACAAACTAGTAAGGGATAAAATTGTAGAAAATATTGAAAAAAGCGGAGACAATCCTAAATATAAAATTCTTTCTGATGCAGAATATATTAAAGAATTAAAAAGAAAATTAATTGAAGAATGTAATGAGATAGCCAATAGCTCAAAAAATAATCTTCCCGAAGAGATAGCAGACATACAAGATATTATTGATAGTATAATATACTCCTTTAAAATATCTAATAAGGATATAAAAGGAATTCAAAGTCAAAAACGCAAAAAATCAGGTTCATTAAAAAAAAAGATATATATTGAGACAGTTGAAACTAAGGAAGACTCAGAATGGAACCAATACTATAGAAAAAATCCTGCAAAATATCCTGAGGTAAAGTGAAGTTTCTTTGATTATTAAACTCTGAAGTAATATAATCCAACCATGAAATGGCCAGAAGAGATTACATTTGTAAGACATGGAGAATCAGATTTTAATGCTAAAAAGGCTCAAATGGAACAAGATCCTATGTATCAAGAGCTAAAAAAAGCATATGATACTAATCCTGATTCAGAACAATCACTCAATTTAGCTTACAAAGTAATGGATCAGTATTCCTTGGAAGTATCTGATCATAATACCCCTCTAACTAATGTAGGTGACAAAAATTCACAATTAATGGCAGAGAAATTGTCTGAAAGGATAAGACCTCCAAGTATTATATTCGTATCACCATATGAGAGAACTAGATCCACTTTAGAAGCAATGATGCAAGGATGGCCAGAGTTAAAAAGTGTGCCTGTAGTTGAAGAAGAAAGAATTAGAGAACAGGATCATGGATTAGCACTAATATACTCTAATTGGAGAATATTTAATATATTAAACCCAGAACAAAGGAGATTACGAGAAATTCAGGGTCCATATTGGTACAGATATCCTCAAGGAGAAAATGTTCCTGATGTAAGAGAAAGATTGAGATCATGGTTAACAACATTAACAAGAGATTATAATGGAGAAAGAGTACTTTCAGTAACACATCATCTAACAATACTGGGTGTAAGAGCAAATCTCGAAAGGCTTTCTGCAGAAGAATTTGAAAGATTAGATCAGGAACAAAAACCAATAAATTCTGGTGTTACTATATATAAGGGAGACCCTACACAGGGACAAAATGGGAAATTAATATTAACTGCATACAATCTTAATTTACATACACGATAAGAGACTATTCAATTACATTAATTCATGGAGACTACATCATCTAAAGAAAGAGGAACAAGATTAGAGACAATTTTACCAAAAGACTTTTATTGGTCATTTTATCACTCACAAGGTAATACAAGATTACAAAAATACTTATTTTTATATCTTGTGCGAAGATACCAAAAACAATTCAGTACAGAAGAAATCCTTGATACTTTAAAATTAAAATTTGCAAGTAATTTAAGAATACCTACACCACATAAAGAAAGTAGTAGGAGACAGAATTTAAGAGATATAAATGTACAGAGAACTAATTTCATGGATTTCTGGTATAACTACTATTGCATTGCGCAAAGTACATTACACAAAATATATGATCCTATAGAACTAAGAAATAAATTTCAATTACAAAAGAGGGAATCTGAGGAAATGAGTGAAATATTACAAATCACAGACAAGGAATTATTATATGAAATATTTTTTGGCATCATACAAAGAGACATTCATTATGTTATAGAAGGAAGGCCAGGAAGAGAAAATGAGGATATACATGAAAGTTTTCTTAGATCTTATAGCCTCTTAGGAAGACAGCCACAAACAGATACTTTCCAAGAACTGTATCAAGACCTTAAGGGTGTAATAAATGGAAGTTTAGAAGGAAAAGATAATAATTCTTTAGCAAGTTATTTTCCTATATCAGAAGAGGTTGGTATTTATTTACAACTATTATCTAAAAAATGGGAAGAAGCTCATCCTAATGAAAAATTTAGTTAAATAAGTATATATCCTATAAAAAATAGAACCCAGGTAAAAAGAAAACCAAGCCATATTATAGAGATATTATAAAACCTTGATATTGAAGCAACTGTTGCAAGAAGAAAAGAGGAAACCAATATAAAAACTAATCCAGTGCTTCTTTTAGAAAATTTTTTATTTTTAATATCCTGTATAAATGAATACAGAGCAACACCAACGATTTCAATAGTTCCAATTGAATTTAGGATAACAAGTGGTATAAGCCAATAACTATTCTTGATAATATTTACCCCAAGCAATGAAATACTATAGTTTTTGGAAGTTATAACATTTTTAAATATAAGCTGTGTAAGAATATCAAAATTCTTGGGAATAATATGAGAAAAAACAAGCAAGATAACAAGAATTATTGATAATATTGTTGTTACATAAGTTGTATACAATTGAAAATTAAATTTTGATTTTGGTAACAGGTATATTGATCCTAACCCCAAAATTGCAGGTGTTAAACCAGCGCCAAAGAAATAATATATATAGAAGAAAAAGTATATATGAGTATACACGGAAAGTAGATATCCAAGTACAGAAATAAAACCTTCAAAGAAACCAAAAGTCCACCACATTTTACTCATATTGGGTTTTAAAATATACTTTTTTGTGGATAATATAAAAAGAAGAAAGAGAATAATGTCTGAAAAGATGATACTCCAAATCGACATACAGTGATTATATACAAAACACTAACATAAAACAATAATTTATAATTAATATAATAAACAAGTAAAGAGGTTTATTAAATATATGATATAATATCCCTTGCTTACAGCACTTATGAGCGAAATACTAAAAGGACAAATTACAAGAAGAGGATTATTTATCACATTTGCTACAGCAGCATTAGCAGCAGGATGTGGAAATAGACTTATAAAAGGAGAGAGAGAAGCTACTATGTTAGCAGCACAGCAAGCACAGGAAATATCTAAAAATCACAAGAATGCAATTTACTTAAGTTTGGATTCAACACCCCAAATAATAGAAAATGGAGAACTTGCAGGCTTTCCCATTTTATCAAAAGGGGAAACAGTTCTATTACCATCTCAAGATAACTCAGGGGTATACATGTTTGTAGGATTAGGAGATCAAGTAAAATTACAAAGTGATCAATCTGAATTATTAAAATTCGACAAAGGAACAATAATAACATTTGGTTCTATTACAACAGCAAATAGAGGAAATATACAATCTGAGGAAGAGAAAATATTAAAAGGAATAAGAACTATAGTTTATCAAACAAGTAAAGGTGTGAGTGTTGGAACAAACTTTCCTAATATACCTGATAAAGAAAGTTTTAATCAACTTATTGGAGATCAGGATATTATAGGGTTTCAACTTCTTATAGCAAATTCAAATACAGGAGAGGGTAGTGCGTGGACATTTATGCTTCCTCAAACATTTTAAAATCACTTTAGTATAATTGACAAAATACATGTTAATTGATATCATTTTTCTGATAAATTAGGTTTCCTAAGTAAACAATGGATAAAGAAGAAAACATAATCAAAGTGTCTAATTTAACAAAAAAATTTAAAGATTTTACTGCAGTTAACGGAATATCATTTGAAGTAAAAAGAGGAGAGATTTTTGCATTTTTAGGTCCAAATGGAGCAGGTAAGAGTACAACAATAAAGATAATCACAACATTAGCAACACCAACAAGCGGAAATATAGAGATAGATGGTAATGATCCGTTAAAAAACAAGGATCAAACAAGAAAATCTTTTGGAATAGTATTTCAAGATCCAAGTTTAGACGATGATCTAACTGCATATGAAAATATGGCTTTACACGCCTCCCTATATGGCCTATCAAAAAATCTTGCAAAATCAAGAATTCAAGAATTACTAGAATTTGTAGAACTTTGGGATAGAAGAAATAGTTTTGTGAAAACATTTTCTGGTGGAATGAAAAGAAGACTTGAAATAGCTCGTGGTCTGCTACATCACCCAAAGATTCTATTCCTTGATGAACCAACAATTGGTCTTGATCCTCAAACAAGAAACCATGTTTGGAGTTATGTGAAAAATATAAATGAAAAAGAGAATATGACAGTATTTCTTACAACTCACTATATGGAAGAAGCAGAAAGAGTAGCTGATAGAATTGCTATTATGGATCATGGAAAAATAATTGCTACAGGATCTTCCGATGAACTAAAAAAGAGGACAAATACTCCTTCTTTAGAAGATGCATTTCTTGCGCTAACAGGTAAAGACATCAGAGAAGAAGAAGCATCAGGAAAAGATATAATGAGAAATCATATGAAATTTAGAAGAAGATAATCATGAATACAATTTATGTCTTATGGCTTAGAGAAGTCAAAAAATATTTTAGATCAAAATCCAGAATAATTGGCGCGCTAGGACAACCTATCCTATTTTTAATTGCATTTGGGTATGGATTTCAATCAATTTTTCAAAAAGCTGGGGGAGGTAATTATATTGAATTCCTTGCCCCTGGTATCATTTTAATGAGCGTGCTTTTTACAGGAATATTTTCAGGAATTAATTTAATTTGGGACAGAGAATTTGGATTTTTAAAAGAAACAATGGCTGCCCCTGTATCAAGATTTAGTATAATATTAGGAAAAACATTGGGAGGAGCAACTGTTGCCCTAATACAAGGCATTATTGTATTCATACTAACCTTGATTATAGGTTTTAAAATCACACACTATTGGTTACTTGTTATTGCATTTTTATTTGTATTTTTAGTATCTTTACTATTTACATCCCTTGGAACAACAATTGCATCGATGCTTGAAGATATGCAAGGTTTCCAACTTATAATGAATTTTTTGGTAATGCCAATATTCTTTTTATCAGGAGCGCTATTTCCTTTAACTGGATTGCCAAAAGCATTAAAAATAGTAGCTAGGATAGATCCTTTAACATATGGAATAGATGGGCTGAGACACGCATTAATTACTGTACATAGTTTTAGCTATACCCTAGATTTTCTCGTACTATTTATATTATCTCTAATTATCCTAGGTACAGGAACCTACATATTTGAAAGGATTCAAGTTTAAATAAAATTTATCGTATAGGGTTGTTTAAATCAATTCCAAATGAAAAATCTGCGCTGTTAAAAAAGGTATCCTTATCGGAAATAATTGCTTGAGGAATAAGGTCAGAAGTTGCAGTAGAAACATTCGGATTTCTTTTTACAGCAGTACCAATAGCCAAAAATTCTATTAAACCAGAACCTAAAGAGTATACATAAGTTTTTACACCAAGCACTGCGTCCGCTCCAATACTATTCGCCTCATCAGAAATTTTCCCTAAAGATTTTTCTCTAGCCTCATAAATAAGACTGGTAAGCTGACTTATCTCACCTTTAACAAAACTTTTTAATGCAGCACCAATACCGCCTACAAAACCTAACGAATATACAGAAGTACCAAGTAATAGCTTTAAAGGAGAATATCCCATTTTAGTAACATTCCACATCTCTTGTGAAGTTAAATCCGACGTAACAATTGATCCCGAAGACAAATTTGGGTTTGATGAAGCTGTCCCAACCATAAGCATCTCCTGAACTCCATATGAAGCAAACGGAATAATTGTTGTTTTTATACCTACAACAGAATTTGCCCCTTTAGAAGATGCATCCTGAACAATTCTATCTAGCGCTAAGTTTCTCGTTTTTGTAAAAATATCTGTATATTCAGAGATTTCTCCTCTTCTTAAAGTTTTTAAACTTCCTAAAAAACCCCTGCCAACACCAATAGAATATGCGACATTACCAAAAACAAAAGCTACTGGAGAATATCCTGAATCAATTTGACAATATAACTCCTGACCATCAGCAGAAGAACCAAATCTGCTTATAGATTGACCAGAAGTACTATGTAAGGTAGATCCTACTGACAAGAATTCAATATTACCTTCATGCATAACAAGTTCTGTAGAAATACCAGTAGAACCAACCCCTGCATTATTTGAAACTTCGCCTTCAAGTCTTTGTAGGGCCAATCTTCTCCCTTCAGAAATGATTGAAGTATATTGAGTAATCTCTCCACCAACAAATCCTCTCACTCCAGAACCTATCCCTCCTAAGAAACCCATTGAAAAAACACTATTGCCTAAAACAATATTGCCAGGAGATAGACCTTTTAGATTTAAACAATAAATTTCATTTCCTGAAAGACCTGTAATTGCCATAATAGATAAATATTACCCCTTTGGTAAAATTTGTCAACAAGTGATAGGGTCTACGTCAGAAATGGGGGTAAAGTTTAGCAAAGATAAACGATAGAGAAATACATCCCAGCAGAATACGTCTGGCATAAGTTTCGGGATTTCTAAATCCGAAAGCCTGTCTTTGGATAAGCTTAAACTTACGCTACATCCGGATAAAATTATTAAAGATGAGGAGAAAAGGAGAAGTAATAAGCAAAAAGAAGCATAATTTATGCTAGTTTTTTCTTTCCTAACCACTTCCAAACTGGTGTAAATGCAACTTCAACACTATCTATAGTTTCTACACCTTCATAATCCCATGTTACCACTGTGCCAGATGGTTTATTAAGCGCTTTTGCTGCTTTTACTAAGGCTTTGGTTTCTCTCTCTTGTACTTCAAATTTACTTGAAGCAAAGGTAACTTGTATAAGTTCTTCTAATGTTTTGTTTTGAGTTACAACAAAATCTACCTCGTTTCCTACATAGTCTTTCCAGTAAAATATTTCAAGACGAGGATCCCAGGCACTTTGTATATGAAGGCTATTAAATACCAATTGTTCCATTGCGTGTCCTAAATTTGCTGAAAAAGAACTATTATATTGAGAAGAAAAGTAGTTATCTACTATGTATGATTTCTTCATCGTTTGAATACGATTTTTAACATTGGCTGAAAATACTTCAACATGAGAGAGAAAAAATGACATCTCAAGCCAATTCATGTACCGAATCACTGTTGCCTTCCCAACACTATGCCCCATGCTCTTTAAAGAGTTGGTAAGCTTGGAGTAAGTATAGCTTTTGGTATTAGGCAATAATCGTAATAAATCAGTAAATGCTTCTGTTTTTCTCAGTTTATAACGCTCAACTATATCACGATTCACGAATGAAGAAAGATAGTCAGTAACTATTAAAGGTTTCATTCCTTCTTGTGCTAACACTACTTCAGGCAAACCCCCAAATTGGAGATACTCTCGTAAAAGAGTAGAAACTTGAGCATGAGGCAAGGATTCAAGATTAACTTCTTTAAATCTTACAAATTCATTCCAGTTTAAAGGAAACATAGGAATAGTTATCGTTTGCCCACGAAGTTCTGTTGGTATTTCTCTTGAAGAGAGCTTGGATGAAGAACCGGATAGAATAAGCCTGTGTTGAGTAGTTTCATTTATCCGTCTTGCCCATAAGCTCCAATCTGGTATTTCTTGTATTTCGTCCATGAGGAGTACTAAATGCTGATTTCCTCGAAGTTCAGTTAATAGATCAATCAGTTCGCTTAAGGTTTCAGTCTTTTTAGGTATCCTTTCATCTTCAAAATTGACATAAACACAGTTATCTTTTCCGTATTTTTGAGCAAAATCTAAAAGGGTAAAAGTTTTCCCAACTCGTCGAAATCCTACCACTGATAATATTTTCTTGACATTTGGATCAAAGTAAGACACCAAATCCACATCCCGTGGCTTTATGCTCGGTAAAGGGTTAGACCACCAATTTTTGACTAAATCTTGTAAAACCTGATTCATAGATTATTCTCTATGGAACAATTTTAACTAATATTGTTTTATAGTAAGCTAATTACAAGTCAATGTCAAGACCTTGTATAGGGTCAGGGAATTTTACACTGTAATGTGTATAAGTATACAACAAAGTTGTATCATTCTAGATGATTAATTTTAGAAATAAACTACCACTTATGGACAATAATAACATACTCATTACTAAAAAAGATAAAATCAAATTTGCATATCACCTATACAATGAAAATGTTAAATATGATAAAGCTTGCAATATTCTCAAGATTTCAAGGAGAACATATGCTAACTGGATAAGTTCTTTTAAAAGAATTGGGTTTGTAAATACAATTAAATATATTGGGAAATGGAAGAATGGCGGTACACCTAAGAATAAAATATCACCTTCCATACTGATGTTGGTATCAGAGTTAAGAAAGATAGATAGATAAAAACTAAACAAGTACTAAAGAGAGATTACAATATCAATATATCAGAATCATCAATAACAAGGATAATTAAACTCAGAGGATTATCAAAGATAACAAGACCATATCCTGTAAAAAAGGATAATTACCAACACATAGCGCCTTTTTGTCCAGGAGATCTAGTACAGGCAGATCCCATGATTGCAGGAGAACTGGTGATATACAATTTTTGTGACTGGATACTTAGAATGAGATACTCTATTGCTATGATAAATTTAAACCAAGAAAATGCCAAAAAGGCTATAAAAAACACACAGGAATACTTTCCTTTCAAGATCAATGGATTACAATGGGATAACGGACTTGTAGAAAGATTAAACAGAACAATAAGAGATGAAGAAATAGGATATAGGAATTTTAAGGTTAAAGATCTTGATAAACTTAATAGTATATTAAAAGAAGGAGTAAGAAAGTATAATAATTACAGACCACACCATTCGTTAGGAGGTAAAACTCCTATTGAAGTATGGAATGCTTACTACAATAGCACATTTAAACATAAATAGTGCAAAAATAGCTGACACTTATTCAGAGTATCTTTTACCCCCGAATAATTAGTAGACCCCAAGTGATAGATCCCCATGTTATAATACCTGACAGTAATATTGATGGAAACACTAATACCGGAAACAACAGGGTATACATCTCCCTTTGAATTTATAAATAGGGAAAGTTTTACTTTATCTTATTCGGGAAATTTACAAAGTGTTATTAACGAAGAGTTGGATGCCTTACAGTCTTCTCCATATTCTGCCAATAAACTAGCACTTCATCCTCCAAGAATAATAAGGGCAATTATAGATTGTAGAATAGAAAATTTTCAATTTAAGGGCATGGAAGAAATACAATCTATGGGGGTTGATCTTGCTCTAAAACTTTATAGATACTGTATGATAGACCCACAAAGAGCGCAATTTGAGCTAGAAGCCTTTATCGCATCTTTAAAGTCCTTTAGTCCTGACATATACAATAAATTAATGCAACAAAAAATACTTCAGAGAGATGATAAAATAACAAGAATGGCTTATAACCCAAGATTATCAGAAACAACTGTACATAGAATAAGAAATTCTCATAATCTTCAAAATGGAATTTTATTTTTAGTAATAGGTCATGGAGGAATACCTGCAGGATTAGATGTATATCTCAGATTAAACCCAAAAGATTCAATTTTATACCCATTCAGGTTTTCAAGAAATAAACTACATGATAAAAATCCCCAAATAACAGATGAACAGGAAAGTCTATTAATAAGACTTCAGCGACAATACCCTAATATTTTTTTATTCGATGAAGATATGGCATCTGGAAAAACTATGGAAGAAACAAGAAAATATTTAAGGGGAATCTTTCCCTACCAAAGAATAGATGAAGATTATAACTTTGATGGTAATGAATAAAAGGTATATGGATTTGTAATACAACAAGATTATTTATAAAAATAATTTGTTATACTATACTCATATGTCCATTATTATAACCCAAATTATAGCAGTTATACTAGGGTATATTCTTGGTATTGTTGTATTAATAAGAAATAAAAAGGAGCACTCCAGATTAGCTACATATTTTGTATACGCGGATATATTATTATCTTCAGCAATATTGATATATACAGCTGCGCTTATATTTAGAAATAGCTATACTTACATTGATGTATTAAGTAAATTAGTGGTAGGGTTTGCTATTAGCTACGCGTACAGGATGGCATACACTATAAAAGTGGGCCCAAGAAAATTAATAGATAATATCCTTATATACTCTCCAATAGTAATGTTCACAATTGATGCATTTATTATACTCAACTCTCCTGTACTACATAGAAATGATATCTTCTCAATAACAACTGGTCTTACACCTGCATATTTTACAGCTGTAATAAATTTTGTATACGGGATAGTAATCGTTGGAATATTAATATCTTCATTTTTAGAGATACGGAAAGCTGATCCTCAGGCAGCATGGAAACCTTTCTTTATTGCATTGGGTTTGTTAGTAATTTCTTTATTAGATTCACTTCCTAATATTTTCCCAAAATCTTATACAGCAAGGATTGTAGGAAGTTTAGGCAACATAATAGGATATGCAATAGTTTCAATAAAATTATTCGAAAAAGCTCCTAATATGGAATAAAAAGAAAACATTACCTTAAGTCAAAATATTAACAAATAAAGTATGGTAATATCTTTTATATGCCAATTATAATATCGCAAATTATTGCAGCAACACTAGGGTATGCACTAGGAATTGTTATATCAATACGAAATAAGACAGAAAAGTCAAAACTTGCCACATATTTTGTATACGCAGATATACTACTATCAACAGAAATACTTGTATATACCACAGGGCTTATATTTAGAAGTGATTATACATATTTTCATGCAGCAAGTAAGCTTGTATTAGGATTTGCTATTAGTTATGCATACAGAATGGCATATGCAATGAAAACTGATCCTAAGGGTATAATGGACAAATTGTTTATATACTCACCAATTTTTGTCTTTATAATCAATGGACTTATTATATTACAATATCCTGCATTACATACGAACGATGTATTTTTAATTACAAATGGAAAAATACCTTCATATTTTACAGCAATAGCAAATCTTCTTTTTGGGACAGTAATTGTCGGAATATTAATATCATATTTCATTAGATTTAAAAAAGTTGATCCCCAAGCAGCATGGAAACCTTTCTTTATTGCTCTTGGACTATTCATACTTGTAGTATTAGAATCACTTCCAGATCTTTTTACAAAAAATATCGTAGTAGGAGTAGTCGGTAACTTAGGATATTTCATTGGATACTCTATAGTATCAATTAAATTATTTGAAAAAACACCTACAAATGTAGAAAATAAACCTTTCCAACAAATGGATGGAACAATAACCTCTGTACCTGGATTTTAAGAAATTAAAAAAAGAGAAATTATTAAAAGGGAGAATACTATCAATGTAATAAATACAAATTTGATATTTTTTTCATATATATACTCAAGTATTGAAAGCATCACTCTTGCTAATGGGGCCAAAATAATAATGATTATTGGAACAAAAAGAATAGATGTAAAGTTAAAATGTAGAATATAATTACTATATAAGAAAGATTCAATACTATTATACTTATAAGGAAAGTGTGTATATACACTACCTTTCAATACCATAATAAATATTAAAACTATTGAAATAGCAATACTAAGGTATGTAAATATTTTTAGGACATTAGACAATCTTATATTCATAATATTCCAAAAGCTCTAAAAATCATTTCCAATGCAATAGCAATTAAAATCACAAAGAATATATGTTTTAATGTATTATCATGCTGTTTATACAACATTTTTGTACCAATAATTGCTCCAAAAAATATTCCAATAGCAACAGGAATAGTAATATATGGATTAATATACCCTCTTACTAAATAAATAAATGCACTGGCACAGGCAGTAACTCCAATCATAAAATTACTAGTGGTAGTTGACACTTTCATTGGAATTTTCATAATACTATCAAAAGAAGTTACCTTAAACACACCTGAACCTATTCCTAAGAGGCCTGAAATAAGTCCAGCTACATACATAGAAATAAATCCATATGAAACATGGGAAGGCTGATATTTAACAATTTTGTTATCTGACTCATCATAATATTGTGAATTTAAACTCAAATATTTTGAAATGCGATCTTCTTCATAATGAAGATTACTGTTTTTTTTCTTTGCAAGAATAAAAAAAGATGACGTTATTAAAACACAAGAAAAGATAATTAATAAAACTTTAGGATTAAATACTCCTAAAAGTAGTGCACCTGTAATAGCTCCAAGTACAGTAAAAATTTCCAATAACATACCAAGTTTAAAATTTACAACATCACTTTTTATATATACAGATGCCGCGGCAGATGAGGTAACTATAACAGATATAATGCTCGCCCCAATTGCCTCTTTTATGCTTACATGAAATAAAAGAACCAAAACAGGAATAATAATAATTCCTCCACCAATACCAAATAGAGAACCTATGATACCTGCGATAACAGAGACAAAAATTAGACAGATTAAAAATAATTCCATAATACAACCGATATTATTACATAATATATCTTTAAATATGTAATATCAAAGACACATGTGTATTATACTTTTGTGTGTACTTGCAAAGACTTAAATAAATTACACTGCCTTGCTAAATATTTTGTAAACTTAATCTTTGATTCTGTGTCAAGAATATCATAATAATAAGGACTTTTAAATCTCCTAATACAATTACGATACACTCTTTCCAACTCTGGCACAGAAGATTGTATACACGCAATTTCCATACCTGCAAATACACTCGCTATATTATTTACTCTCAATGCATTACTCTCATAAAGAGCTCTATCTTCAATAGGGAGCTGACCTCTAAATTCTCTTCTAGTAACATTATCAGGAAAATTATCTACAAAAATTGGTCTCAAAGAATAACCTGATATTGTATCTATAGATTCTTGATAATCTGATAGGGGAGGTAATTTAGATACATCACCAACCAGACCCAAAAATTTAATATTAGGATACCTCTCTGAAAAAGAGTTATATTTTTCAAGTAATGGTTCTAGAGATTGACCTTCTAATACACTTTCCATATCCTATATTATATCATATTAGGGCAATAATCCTGTAAAAATATTAACCATATCTTTCTTCTTTTTTCCAATCTCCATTGTTATGATACCCTCTTGTCTCCCAAAAACCAGGAATATCTACATTAGAAAAAAATATACCGTTTAAAAATTTAGAACCTTTCCACCCATAACGTGAAGGGACAATAACCCTAACAAGACCTCCATGCTCAGAAGGAATATCCTTTTCATAAAGCTTATATGCCACAATCACATCATCCCTGTACATGCTCTCCAGAGGAAGGTTCGTTGTATACCCATCATAACCACTCTGTATTACAAATTTAGCTTCAGGATATATGCCAACCAAATCTACAATATATTTAAAACTTACACCCGACCACTTGATATTTTCTTTTGTCCATCCTGTAACACAATTAAAATCAGCAGTTATTTCTGTCTTAGGAAAGTTTATAAGTTCATTAAATGAGATATTCTTTTCGTTTTTTACTAAACCAAAAATATGAATATTCCATTTATCTTTAGGAATATTGGGTTTAATACCTAAATCAAGCACAGGAAAAGCAGAGGTTATCTTCTGTCCAGAAGGTATACTAGAATTATTTTTTTTAATTCTCACTATCTCCTCTTTGGCTTTTATGTAACTATTATTGTATTTTAAATTCATACTTAATAAGTATATAGCATATATAGAAATAATTTACATTGTAATTATTGACAAAGAAAAACATAAAGAGTAACATCCCTCTCAGATGGGTTTTAAAGGAGGAAAGCGTATTCACAACTAGTAGCCTGATACCATAGGTTACAAGTTAAGGGAGGTGCCAAATAGTACCTTCGAGGAATCATTCCTAAGATGGAAACCAAAACAAGAGCCAAACCTCGTAAGGATCAAACCTAACCAAGGAATGCCTAAAAGAGGTCGTTGAGCTCAAGTTAAGGTTCCCCCTAAAGTGCCGAAGGCGCCAAAATAAAGAAGGGAACTTCCCAGTTTTATGATGGTGACAAAGGCCATGTGAGTCCCATTCAGGGGTGGAGGGAGCAAAGTCTCTTTTGCATAAAAATCCTTCCACCCCTGTCCCAAACCTAAAACATACGTTAATTAAAATCATAATCATGTTAGAACAAGAACCTGGACATACGACGGATCGATCATTATATATAGTAAGACATGCAGAATGTACAGATAATGCGTCAAATGTATTAAACGGAAGAAGGAATACATTTTTAACAGAAAAAGGAACGAAACAGGCACGTCAAACTGGGCAAGAACTTAAGCAATCAGGGATCAAAATAGATAGAATATATATGTCACCCCAAGTGAGAGCTCAACAAACAGCATTAATAATTGCGAGAACAATCGGTATACCTTACCCTAAGATAGAGATTTGCGAAGAACTCCAGGAAAGAGATTTTGGTATACTGACAGGAAAATCTATCTCAGAAGTAGACAGGTATGCAACAAAAATATTGCCAACCGATCATATAAGGTACTTTTTAGAAGCTCCTCAGGCAGAAAACTTCGATAGCGTCAGAAAAAGAGCTCAAATTTTCTTATCTAGATTAAGAAGTACAAGAAACTCTGATACAAGCTTAGTAGTTACACACGGAGACATTGGAACAATGATTGTGGCAGAAATTATGGGATTAGATACGGAAACTGCCTTAAGAAATATATATATTAGAAATTCAGAATATTTCCCCTATAAACTACCTGTTACAAATTAATTTCTTATTAACTCAATAGTTTTACTATAAACACTCAGGTTATGTATAGTAGCTAATCTGTATGCAAGAGTATCTTCTATACAAAACAAATGATAAATATAGGCCCTGGAATAATTTTTACATGTAAAACAATCACAAAAATCAGAAATTTTGGAAAAATCTTCTTTATATATTTTTTTACTTATTGGAATAAAACTAAATAAATTAGTTTCATTAAATATATCAATCATTGCAGGATCTTTATTAAAAACATAAAGACGTTTATGCCTTGCATCTCTTGTGGGGAGAACACAATCAAAAATGTTATATCCAGCCTTTACACACTCAATAATAGATGCAGGGTCACCAACACCAAGGGCGTATTTAAAAGAATCTTGTGGCATTTGTTCTGCAGTGTATGAAAGAATATCAATATTAAATTCACCATCATCTTTCATTGGCCAACCACCAAAACAATAACCATCAAATCCAATTTTGACCAATTCTTCTGCACAATACTTTCTAAGATCTTTATATTCTCCACCTTGTATAACCGCAAAGATTAGTGGAGGATTTGATAGCTTTCTTTTTTTAATTTGCTTAGAATATTCTTCCTTACATCTTCTTGCCCATCTAATAGTTCTATCAACATGGGATCTTACTTCCATCTTACTTTCCTTCCATTTAGGAGGGCAGTCATCAAGAGTAATGAGAATATCCGAACCTATATCAAACTGTATATCTATACATACTTCAGGAGACATAAATACTTCTTTCCTGTCTCCTCCTTTAGATATTTGAAAAAAAGTAACTCCATTTTCATCAATCTTTCCTAGTTTTGAATTTTGATAAACTAAAGATAAAATTTGAAACCCTCCGGAATCAGAAATTACAGTGCCATCAAAATTCATAAATCTTTTAATTCCCCCAGCTTTCTTTAAGACATCAATTCCAGGATTGTTATATAAATGAAATGTATTCACTATAATACCTTCAATACCAGCAAGAGATAAATCTATGGAGTCAATGGACTTTATGACACCACGAGTTGCATCAGGAAAAAAAGTTGGTAATTTAATTTTTTGATTCATAAGACATTAAGTATATCAAATTATATGAAAATAATTGTAAAAATAGTATTAATATGATATATCAGATCAATATTATGCAAGAAATAGAGACAGAAGGAGGCGTTAGAGAACCAACACAAGAACTAAGTCAAGAAGATTTATGGTATATAATAAGACGATTTACTTCGCAATTTGAAGAAAAAAGTCTGCCTAGAGTGGGAGGATATATATTATTAGAGATGGAGTCAAATGAATTACTTGCTCTACTAGAACAAACTCATAGTTATAGATTAATTACAGAGATTAGTAAACACAAGAATATCAACCCTCTTGTTTTAAGAGTAGTTTCATACGATCCAGAGTTGGGAGTTTATGAATCGTATCAATATGGTCCAACCACAGAAGATGTTTTATCCCATAGAGGAATTGCTCAAATTGATAACATGAGATTTCTTCAAAAAATAGATAATGATAATTCCAAGCAATCAGTTCCAAATAGACTCCTTATACAAATTGATCCCAAATCACTAGATGAAGATGAAGAAACCCCTAGATTTTTTATTGAAGAAGCCAAAAAATTAGGGTATACAATAATAGAGATAAAATTCACAAATCAAGAAGGTGTTCAACTAAATCAAATAGGACCATTACCTGAAAATTATGCATATTTTGAATACTCCAATAAAACAAATAAGTTTAGTATCCCAGAAGAATTAATTAGATTACTATCAGGAACACAAAGGTAATCTAAATAAACCAATATTATATAACTCCTTTTCATATAGTGATATATCTTATAATATTAAATGTAAGGGTGTTTTGTGATATAATTACAATTGTCTCTAATCAGTATAGAACATTCCTCATTAGATGAGGGATCTTCTATCAGAAGAAAGGAGG
The DNA here is from genome assembly GCA_027459825.1 of bacterium. Lineage (GTDB taxonomy): Bacteria > Patescibacteriota > Dojkabacteria > JAKAPS01 > JAJZLI01 > JAJZLI01. The sequence goes on along the minus strand of DAIDGT010000007.1, from coordinate 10,894 downwards.
GGTCTACATGAGACACGTAATGTTTTGGTCCGGACTGGTCCTGCTCTACGTGTTCTTGGGAAGCCTGTGTGTCAGGGTTTTTAATGTGCATGAAGCACATGCCCTGATCCACACATCAATGGCCATGATGGCCACCGTGCTAGTCTCAGGATACGCTGGACTGTCACTGCTGCTTATAGCAGCACACTCTCGGCGGAAGTAGACCAAAAGGGGAGTAGCAAGCCCACAGTTTATACATGATGTATAAATCCAAAGCTTGCTCTCCCCCGTTTCTTTTTTACCACAAAAAAATTCATTGCTTTATAATAAAATCAGGAATAAAAAATAAGCCCATTTTACATTTCACTATTATTTTTATAACCCACACGAACTCATACCAATTAAATATGATATAATAAGGTTTATGCAAGATAATGCAGTAGTCAAAGACGAATATAAATTTGGTTTTAAAACCAATACTAAATATACCTACAAAACAAAGAAAGGTATTAATCCTGATATTGTAGAAGAAATTTCCAGAATAAAAAAAGAACCTAAATGGATGACAGATTTTAGGCTTAAGGCCTATGATATATTTACTCAAAAGAAAATGCCCGAATGGGGGGCAGATTTATCAGACATAGACTTCAACGAATTCTACTACTATATGAAGGCATCTGATTCTAATTCTAAAAGTTGGGATGATGTTCCAAAAGGAGTAAAAGATACCTTTGATAAACTAGGAATACCTGAGGCAGAAAGAAAGTTTTTAGCAGGAGTTGGAGCACAATTTGACAGTGAAAGTGTATATCATAACATTATGAAGGAGTGGGAAGAGAAAGGGGTCATCTTCATAGATATGGATAGCGCAGTATCCAAATATCCTGATATTGTAAAAAAATACTTTGGAACAGTAATTCCTCCATATGATAATAAATTTGCCGCGCTAAATAGCAGTGTGTGGTCTGGAGGAAGTTTTGTATACATACCAGAAGGGGTAGAAGTTACTATTCCTTTACAGGCATATTTTAGAATTAATGCAAAGGCAGTTGGTCAATTTGAAAGAACTCTCATAATTGCTGAAAAAAACAGTAAAGTACATTATGTAGAAGGATGTACTGCTCCAATATATGATAAAAATAGCCTACATAGCGCAGTTGTTGAAATTATTTGCAAAGAAGGCTCTAGTGTTAAATACTCTACTATACAAAACTGGTCTAAAAATGTATATAACCTTGTTACAAAAAGGGCAATTGCATACAAAAATGCAAAAATGTCATGGATTGACGGAAACTTCGGAAGCAAAGTCACAATGAAATACCCTTCTGTATATCTAATGGAAGAAGGCGCACATGGAGAAGTTTTATCTATTGCATCAGCATCGAATTCACAACATATAGATTCAGGTTCTAAAATGGTACATTGCGCAAACAATACAACATCCCTGGTAATATCAAAATCTATTGCAAGAGATGGTGGAAGAACATCGTACAGGGGGTTACTTGAGGCCAAAGAAGGGGTAGAGAGAATAAAATCAAATGTACAATGTGATGCACTACTCCTTGACGAAGCATCAAGAACAGATACCTATCCAACTATATTAATAGACCATGTTAAAAAACCTCTAGTGCAACATGAAGCGACAGTTAGTAAAATTGGAGAAGAACAAATGTTTTACCTCCAATCAAGAGGATTAACTTCACAAGAAGCCACAGGAATGATTATAAATGGATTCTTAGAACCTATAGCAAAAGAATTACCAATGGAGTACGCTGTTGAGTTAAATAGACTTATTAACTACCAAATGAGCGGAAGTTTAGGATAAAAATGAAAAAACTAACATATAAAAAAACATCAAATTTAAAAACCCAAAACTTTAATAAAAAATATATACTGTCAAAAGAAGGACAATACAAGTATATACTACTTATTGATAATACTGGAAAAATTGATATTAAAATGGTATTTGAACTCGCAAGTGAAAATATAGATTTTGAATTATATATAATGCAAATTGGAATTTCAGGTCAAGATGCTAATGTTGATATTTCAGTAATACATGAAAAACAATTTACAAATGCAAAAATGTCAGTTCGTAAAATTATATATGACAACAATAAATCATTTGTAAAAGGCCTCATAAAAATGATTGAAGGGGCTCAAAACTCCTTCAATTACTTTGACGATAAAGGTATATTGATAGGAGAAAATTCTACAGTAAAAGTTATACCTTCTCTTGAAATTATTCCAAATAACGTTAAAGCTTCGCATGGCTCATCACTAGGAGAGATAGACGAAAACCAAATCTTTTATATGACGTCACGAGGAATTGACAAGCAAATATCAGAGAATATAATAGCAAGAGGGTTCCTTGAGGAAAAATTAGATGATTTAGATAACTCTTCTTTCAGAGAGATTATATCACAAGATATTTTGAAACTTATGCAATGAATAGAGAATACATAGGCAAGATTGAAGATTTTCCAATACATAAGGCAACAGCAATAAATGCTATCGGACAAGATATTGTGGTATATAGGACAAACAAAAGAATTTACACATTTATTAATGTATGCTCACATGAACATTTTCCCCTAGAAGATGGAGAATATGATGAAAATACAGTCACGTGTATACATCATGGAGCAAAGTATGATCTTGAAACAGGTAAAGTATTAGCTCTACCTGCAACATCCCCAATAAAAATATACAAAAATGAAATAATAGAGGGGAAAGTATATATAATTATCGACTAAATTATAAAAAAAGAACACCATCCTATGTTAAAACCTGGAAATACTTTACCTTTATAACTCCTCCAATCAGCTGTACGATCTACTACGAGATAATCTCTTTATCTTCTTTATTCTATAGCTACAGGCACAACACCATCACTTGCAATACTCACCAAATATTGAGCATCTCCAAATGTATAAACTGCACCATTCTGAGTTACAATAATGCAATGCCTATACAGGAAATACCTTGCTATTAGACATAAACGGCTCTAACCAAATCTCTGACATAAAACCCTTTTCCTGAATGTCCTTAAACGTGACAATCTTAAATATAATAAGCAAATCTACATACAATCTCATTATTTTCTCAATCTCATTTAATAAAAAAACCTTTCTCGCGTGTGTAACACAAATTATACAAACTATAGGAAAAATATCCTCAGCGGAAACACTCCATTTAAAAGTAAAATAGAAATCTATATACTTTCTAATCTTTTTTAAAAATGTCTTACTTGACTCACTCTCAAGATCAATCTCTAAAAATACACCCCTCTTGCCAATATGCGTCTCGTATATAAAATACCCATCTGCCTTTATATCTCTATAAAGACTCATTTGAGACAGTTCCGCTTTAGAAAAATACTTTAAAATATGCCCATGCTCATTTGCATACTCAAGCAATAAAATATATATATCCAAAGTCTTCAAAGAATGATCCTTTGTTACAAACGACACCTTCTCCTCTCTTGACAATTTCTTAAAATATCCGCTCCCTTTTAGCATATATTCATTCTTGATATATACAATACCCCTTTTATCAAGATACAAAATAGAAGATAATCTCCCCTTCATAACATACCTATCGTATACCCTTCCTATATACCCCTCCTGCATCATAGATAAAATCCATTTATTTATCCTGCTGCTATACTTGTGAGAAAACAACCTCTGTATCTGCAAAATCGACACAAACCTAAACTTGAAAATTAAATTCAATATCTCAACTTGTCTTTTTGTTAAACTATTTTTCATAAAAAACTACCTGGGAAGAATAGTATCCCTCTCCTTTTGAGGAATTACTCTCTTCCTATATTGAACATCTTCAAAAATCTCAGAAATCATCTCCTCAACAGACTCCCTCTTTATGGTATATCTACTCAACGATTCCTTAATAATCATATCTTTCAGATTACTGCCCTTGCCTTTATACATCACAGTCTCTCCAGAAAATGTGTCTTTTGGAGATACCGCGTTAATTTTTATGAAAAATTTATGGTTTGAAAGATTAGAAATATCCAAAGTCGAAACCTCCGGAGCAAAGTAGGGTAACAATATATTTTCATCTTGAGCACTTCCTGTCCTAAAACCTATCAGGGTTCCTACATTAGCTAGAATAACCCTCAAGAGATCTTTATCATCAACTTGAGCGGTTGTCTGGTGCGCTAGCGTTAAAGACAAATGATACTTTCTCGCCTCCGATAAAATTTGAACAAAACTCTCCGTTGCAAAATTCTGAAACTCATCAATGAAAATATAAAAATCCTTTCTTTTTTCTTCCAAAATATCCACCCTCCTAAATGCGCTAAGTTCAAATTTTGCAGTCACAATCCCTCCAATCAATGCAGAAACATCCTCTCCAATTCTCCCTTTTGATAAATTACAAATCAAAACCTTCCCCTCATTTATAACCTTATCAAAATCTATAGTAGAATGAGCCTGACCCAAAATATACCTAAGATAAGGAGATGTTATAAATCTTCCAATCTTACTCGTAATTGGAGAAACCGCCTGAGCTTTCTGATATGACCCCAGTCCCTGAAACTCCTTTGTCCAAAAAAGTTTTAATACAGGATCTTTTAAATTTTCAATAACCACCTTTCTATACTTTGAATCTATCAATATCCTCTGTAGTAAAAATAACGTGGGGTCTTTAAGTTCTAAAACAGTTAAAACCGCATTTCTTAATATATTCTCCATCCTAGGACCCATAAACCTTGGTGGATAAAGTCTGGAAAAAAGCGATATCATACCAGATGCTATCAAATCCTTCTCCCTTGCCATTTCATCCTCATTCAACGTCTTGGGAATCTCAAGCAAATTAATCCCTACAGGATGAACTATGTCTGACGGATTAAGATAAATCGTATCCTGAACCCTCTCCCTGGGAATATACTTCAAAATATCCTCCGCTAAATCACCATGAGGATCTATAACGCAAACACCTTTCCCCTCCACAATATCATGCATTATCATATTCAAAAGCAATGTGCTCTTACCCGTTCCCGTCGCTCCTAATATGTATACATGACGCGCCCTCTCCTCTCTTGTCAATCCCACCTTATTCCCGTCGCTTCCCATAGCAAACGCGTTGTCAAAATTATCCTCATTCTTTACACTTAAATCTAATGGCAAATCTTTTGATTTGCTCTTCACAATATCCTCAGTTTTAGTCGTCAGCGTATACGGAAAATGATATAAACTGGAAATTTCCGATACCGAAAGCACAGGGTTTATGCCAAATGATAAAAGCCTATTTTTCATATCTAATAAACCCCTCCTGCCCATTCCTTTTAACACAAAAGACTGATACTGCTCATTTGAAAATGTCGCAAGAGAGGAAACTAAACCTTTCATACGAGACTCCGTTTCCTTCATGTCAGCACACTTAACATAAAATCTCAAACTAACTTCAAATAACTCCTTATTCAATTTTTCCGTAATATCACGATATACCCTCCCATTCAAATCAGATAACCTAACTTTTTTATGAGAATTTAATAAAAATATCCTCGAATGACCTATCGTTACAACATATAATACAAATGTAAAAGGAAGAAATAACATATTCAAAACCCAAAATAGTAACCAAAGAGTAATCTCAATTGGGAGATAGAAAAGAAAATAATAAATATAACTGATAGGCCTTGACGTAAATACCTCAGGAATTCTTTCACTATTTATAGCCTTATTTCTTACCCTTCTTATCTTCCTTGAAATATATCCACGCGTCCTTTCAAACACAGGAGATAATATAAGCTGAACAAATACAATCTCCTCATTATTCTTTATCTTTGCCATATGACCCGTAATATATGATATCGGATCATGCTTGCTAAAATCTGTCTTAATATCAAGAGGAAATGAAAAATCATTCTTTAAACCCATCTCAGCAAAACTATAACTACCCTCTAAATCTTTCGTCAGAGGATCTTCAATCTTATTAATTTTCACACCAGGCATGTAAGATACAAAAATATTTCTTACTAAATCCTCCTTATCCTCACCAACTTGAGCTATATATCTAATACCTCCCTTCCTGGTGGATACCATCTCAAATGAATATATAACCTTGGGAGCAAATTTCAAAAAACTAAATTTACTTCTATCCTGCGACCCTATAGCGTGCAACATAGTAAACAATTCATCCGTGGCAACAGACGATACTAATGACACCTTAGGAGCTATTATCTCTAAAAATACACTTTTTCTATGTAAATACGACCTCTTTAAATAAAAATAACGAACTATGTCATATATGGCGTATATAGCAAGAAAAGAAAAAAATAAAGGCAGAAGATTTAATAAATTAAAATTTAGAATTATATACAATACAGAATTTAACATACATCAGGTTATAGACGTCTTTAGAAAAGACGTCATTTCCTCTTATGGGAGTATATTATATATATAAAGGATATACTAGTGTTTTCCGTTTTAAGAAAATACAAATTATCATTTATATTGTACTAAAGGTATAAATCAATATTTACAAAAGCACAAAATTGGCCAACCTTAATTGGCCTTTTTTAAAGTTTTACTCAAAGAAATATTATTTAAAATTTGTTCCTCATATAAGAGGCATAATCTTGTTGCATAAAAATTCTAGTTAATGTTTTATAACTTGGTTAAAAAAATACTTAAAAATTAATTCTTCTAATAACCCTAATGAGAATTTCTGGAAATTATCTCCAAAATGATAATGAATATAACTGTTCTTATATATTATTATTCCCATACTTGAAGAGGCAAGTACTGAATCATGTACAAAAGTACATCGTATTTGGTACAGTAAATTTGAAAATGATTTCTTCATATTTGTCATACGGTTATATTTACATTTCTTTGTAAACTCATTATCTAGGGAAGTACTTCGAGGATCCCAATTGTTTATACCATTACAACCACGAGATTTTAGAGGAATTATACTATCCCAATCAATACAATAACAGTGAAACCCATCAACTGTTATAGGATCACACATTGCTTCCAAATTTTCACCATCAATAGCTTTTTCAACAAATTGTGTATACCTATCTCTGTTACTAGAACCATTTGAATTAAATTTACTTAAACTTTTGGCAAGAGTATCTATTAACAATAAAAAATGAGAGAAAGCATAGTCATCTATTATGTAATGCCTTGTTAGGCCGGTTTCTACTTTAGTAAGATCATGAGAACGAATATATCCCTCAATGGCATATGCAATAACCATATTCTTACTCAACCAAGACTTAATAATATCTATACTGTTATTATCAATATACTTTGTCTCTTCTAAATATGATATAACCTTATTAATCATTCATTTATATTCACAACTAAAATTATTATCCAAGAGAGTATAACAAATCAAACAAATAATCGACAAATGGAATTTCTCTAAAAGCATTTATTATATTTTGTTTAATTTTATCTTCTGTAGACAAAAACATATTGAACTGAAAATTTGATATACTAGAATTATGGAAATAAAGGGAAATAAAACAAATAAAAATTTCTCTAAATTTACCTTTATAGATCTTTTTGCCGGAATAGGCGGGTTTAGGATAGCTTTAGAAAATTTTGGAGGAACATGCGTTTTTAGCTCAGAATGGGACAAAAATTCACAAGAAACATATGTAACTAATTTTTGGGAAACTCCTCACGGAGATATAACAAAAATCAATGAACAAAGAATTCCTCACCATGACGTTTTATGCGCAGGCTTTCCATGCCAAGCCTTTAGCATTTCAGGAAAAAGATTAGGATTCAATGACACAAGAGGCACCTTATTTAAAGATATAGCCCGAATCGCAAAATACCATCAACCTAAAATCTTATTCTTAGAAAATGTCAAGAATTTATTGAAACACAATAAAGGCAATACAATCACTGTAATAAAAAATACACTCAAAGAAATAGGCTACTCGTCTTTTATGAAAATTCTTAGATCTAGCGATTATAATCTCCCCCAAGCAAGAGAAAGAGTTTATATAATAGCTTTTAGAAAAGATTTAGAGGTGAAAGACTTTATTTTTCCAGCTCCAATCAGAATATTCAAAACAATAGAAGAAATTCTTGAGCCAGAAGAATCAGTAGATCCCAAATGTTATATCAATCGAAAAGATATAAATATTTACGAAAACAAAAAAAATGTCACTGACCCAAGAAGTCCTTTGCAAATAGGAACAATAAACAAGGGGGGACAAGGAGAAAGAATATATTCTATACACGCTTCAGGCATAACTCTCTCCGCATATGGAGGAGGAGCAGCTAGCAAAACAGGAGCATATCTAGTCAATGGAAAAGTTAGAAAGCTAACTCCAAGAGAATGCGCAAGACTACAAGGCTTTCCAGAAAACTTTATAATCCATCCTAACAGAAACATCGCATATAAACAATTCGGAGACAGCGTTTCAGTGCCTGTGCTAAAAGCGATTTTTAAAAATGTTATTAAAACATATCCAAATTTAATCTCTAGAAACAAAGCTCATTTCACAAAAAACATAATTCTTCCAACTCAACAATTAAGTTTAGAAATATAAAATGTCTAATAATATAGAAAAATTAATAAAAAAAGGTTCCTCAACAGCTAAAAATGGTTTCAGAAACGAAGATGACGTGGCAAGGAAATTTAATGATTGGAAGAAAGATAAAGATGCTAGCCATTGGTTAGAAATAATGCATTATCGCTTGGAGAAGATAAAAAAGGTTACCGCTGTCAGAATAACTAATTCATATAAAACAGATGTGCAGGTTAAAATCACCATCTATCTTAAAGAAACAATCATGGCGGAAAACATATCCATAAAATTAGTCACAAACCTTAAAGGCTTTAATCAAATAGATAAAAGGTGGGTAGATAAGTATAGTGAACTTTGGGATATGCCAAAAGACGTTTCTAATGCTCTAAAATTATTCACTGGAGAAATAACCCCCACCAAACCTGGATTAAAAGATTCAAGAAGAATGTCATTAAATGAAATGGACGAAAAAATGAGATACAAAATTGTCAAATTCTTTAAAGAAAATAAAATTATGGTGGTAAATGACATATTTAAAGGAAGAGATGCGCTATCTGCAACATGGATGTTAATTTATATAAAAGAAACAAACATTTGGTCTTTGTTGCCAATGTCAATAGTCATGAACTTTTATGGAAATGGAGAAGTTAGAATAACAAATCAAACAGGCCTTAAAATTGGTAAAATTGGAGTCCAACGAAAAGGAGGCGATAATGGTAGACCCACCGCCAACATGTTGCAATTCAAAATAAACCCAGCAGAAATAGTAAATTCCACCTTAAATGGACACAATAAGTAAAACTGTCAGAAGCAACATAATGAGAAAAGTAAAGAGAGCAGAAACAAAATTGGAAAAATCTGCCAGACAACTTCTTTGGAATGCAGGAATAAGATATAGAAAAAATAATAATAACTATTTTGGAAAACCAGATATCATAATCAAGAAAAACAAAACTGTTATTTTTATCGATTCATGCTTTTGGCATGGATGTTTAAAGCATCTCAGAATGCCATCTTCTAACACAAATTACTGGGAAACAAAAATCTCAAGAAATAAAAAAAGAGATAAAATTGTAAATCTTTATTATAAAAAAGCTAACTGGAAAATAATAAGAATCTGGGAACATGACATAAAAAACAAAAATAAAATAAAAAAAATAATTTCAGATATCCACCAAACTTATTTCAAAATAGCCACTGTCTCATAAGAATAATCTCCAAAATATACAAATGCCTTTAGCATTGCAACAATAGGTTTTATAATGCTAAAACTCAAAAGATTTTTCCATATTCTGATCTTAATATTATAAAAAACTAAAAAATGACTATAAAAATATTGTTATACCACAAGAGAGCAATGTAAAATTCTCCCCATTTACATAACATATTATTTACAAATACATAACAAAATGTTACTATTTATACAGTTATTGTGTTATGCATATGGAAGTCAATCCAAGATAAGAAATTATATTAAATAAATTATCTATCACAGATAGCGTTAATAGATCCCAACTATTATCAATGCTTAAAGAAGAAGCGGAAAAAGATAAACTAAATAACGAAATTCACGATGCAGAAAAGTTTCTATACTACTGCTACCCAAAACACATAGTAGAAAAAATAAATTTTAAAAAATCAAAAATTGAACGAGAGGGTTTCTATGATTTTCATTTCCAAGAGATTAATCTAGCATTAGAACTCAAACAAATAACCAATAATAAGTTATTTCATCAAAAAAATTTGCCCACAATTAAAGATTCACTAATTAAAGCAGATAAACAACTAGGGAAAGAATTACAAGAAAACAATTATAAAATAAAGAAAATCCTTTTATTAGTCAATACATATCCATACCTAACAACTATATATCTTGAAACATATAAAAGAATTATAAATACAGTACAATCGTACAAATTTGATCATATAAATGAAGTTTACTTCATGTATGATACATCTGAGAAAAACATATTCTGTATTCATAATAAAATAAAAGTAAAAGTGGATAGAATATTATAAATAATATCATTACAATATCACCACCATAATATAATTAATAAATATACTCACGAATCTAGTTTATGTTTTACTGTAGTTATTAAAAACCTTTTAAAAGAGTTCTTACACCTTCCCAATCATATCCATCACTGCCATTAGAGGTAAAGGTAAATGAACTATTCGTCGATAAATTCCAATTCCAAATCATCAGCCCACTATATCTAAAGAAGTGTCAGCAATTTTTGCACTAATTATGTTAAAATACACTATTTCATTAAGCATTTAATACTTCAGTGGAAGTTTTACCTCCTAAAGAATAATGTTGTCTGTAATTATTATACTTTATTACTCCTTCTTTTAATATACTATTAAGTTTATCAATATCTTTAACCTTAA
>DAIDGT010000006.1 GCA_027459825.1 bacterium | reverse complement strand
CATTAATATAACCAACAACCTCATAATCATCATTATTTGAGATATTATTTATTGTATACACACCATTAGATGCTAATATACTAAAATTGACAGGAGATGAGCTAGAATTTGTCACATCTTTTAATTCTCCATAAAACTCATCAGATGAATTTACATTTGAATCCGTCCAAGATATTTGCATATTTGAAGTATTACTTATACACGACAATGTAACTGTATTAAGTACTGGAGGAGTTACATGAGATACGCAGTTGTAAAAATTAAAGTTGTTAGAATATGCTGTAAATATAATATTTCCAAAACTATCTTTAATATTTAAAGCTACTTCATAATTATCATGGCTATTATTATTAGAGTAAGAATAATTACCTACAGTACTAGAAGAAGATGGAATAGTAGCAACTACAGAGTTATTCGAAGTATCTGTAATTTCTCCAGATACAACATTAGTAGATCCTAAGTTAATTGCAGTCCAAGATGCCCCTTGGCAACCTAATACAACAGTAACTGTAGGTGATGCAGGAATACAATTTGAACTCACAGAGGAACTCGTAATAGTATTTCCTGATTTACCTTGAGAGTTTATTGCCCATCCAGAAACTGTATATGAATCCTTACCATTTGCACCACCCCATACATATTCCCCCTGAGATAATAAAATTCCTGAAGGAAGCTCAGCAACAACTTGATTTGTATTTGCATCAGTAACCTTTCCTGCAAATATGTCACTACTTGATACACTTTCTGCTTTCCATGTTATAGCTAAATTATTGGTTGTATTATTAACACAAGATAAGGATACAGAAGATAACTGTACAGTAGGTACCTGACATGTAGATATATTAGCTGTAGACGATGTAACAGAAGAACTTGTTCCATGATTTCCATTAATATAACCAACAACCTCATAATCATCATTATTTGAGATATTATTTATTGTGTACACTCCATTAGATGCTAATATACTGAATTTGACAGGAGATGAACTAGAATTTGTCACATCTTTTAATTCTCCATAAAACTCATCTGAGGAGTTTACATTTGAATCCGTCCAAGATATTTGCATATTTGAAGTATTACTTACACAAGATAAACTTACTGTATTTAATACTGGAGGTGTTGTATGTGACACACAGTCATAGAAGTTAAAGTTACTAGAATTTGCTGTTGATACAATATTACCATTACTATCTAATACATTTATTGTTGCCTGATAGTTATCATGACTATCATTATTAGAATATTGAGCACTTCCATTAGATGATGTTGATGATGGTACTGCAAAAACCTTAGTACCTGTTGATGTATCAGTAATATATCCTGAAATCGTATCTGAACCTAAATTATTAACTGTCCAAGAAACTCCTTGACATCCTAATACTGTACTAACTGTTGGTGTTACAACCTGTTGGGGAATACAATTAGAGCTTACTGCCGAACTAGTTACTACATTACCTGACGCAGCATTAGCATTTACTGCCCATCCAGAAACTGTATATGAATCCTTTCCATTTGCTCCACCCCATACATATTGGCCTTGAGATAAAGTTATACCAGATGGAAGGTCACCTACAATCTGATTTGTTGTTACATCCCTAATTTCTCCTTGAAATGTATCTCCACTTGATACACTTTCTGCATTCCATGTTATGGCAAGATTATTTGTTGTATTATTAACACATGCTAAAGAAACAGAAGTAAGTTGTACGAGAGGTATCTGGCAAGTTGATATATTTGCTGATGATGAAGTAACAGTGCTACTTATTCCATGATTTCCTTGAATAGAACCTACAGCGATGTAATTGTCACGACTAGATATTCCTGTCAGCGTATATGAACCATTTGATGCACTAGTCATAAATGAAATTGGAGCATCAGTTGGATTTGTTAGATCCTTTAATTCTCCATAAAATTCATCAGATGAATTTAAATTTGAGTATGTCCATGAAACCTCCATATTATATGTATTACTAATACATGAAAGATTTACAGTATTAAGAACAGGAGAAGTCACATGAGACACGCAGTTATAGAAATTAAAAGATGTAGGAGAAGTATATACGTTTGTTGTATTAACATTAGGAACAACAACAAAGAGGTTTAGTACATAATTATCTTGACTATTATCTTGTGTCCAACTATATGAACCACTAGCAGAGGACTGCGCAGGTAAGTTAAATACATGAGTATTAGTATTCTGATCTACAACAAATCCTTCAACTAAATCTCCTTGTACAAAATTTGTTGTACTCCATGAAATACCACTACATGACAAAGAACCAGAAATAGTTGGAGCAGGTAATGACACCTGACAACTTGACATTAATAAAGGAGATGAACTACCCGATGTTAATATTGTCTGATCCGGGGCATAAAGCCACAAAGTTGCCACATACGGGTTACCTGAAGTTAACCCAGAAGGTAGAGCATAGCTCCCTGAAGAAGTTTGTTGTACAGGAATAATAATTTTTTTATCTGTAACAGTGTCATATATATAACCAAGAAGAGTATCACCACTCTGCCACCCAGAAACATTCCAAGAAACATTTTGACAATTTATAGATACACTTACTGAAGCAGCTTTAGGAGGAGTAACTGTAATAGTATAAACAGGTACAGAAGGGCCGTTTGAAATATCTGCTGTTTGGTTATTTCCAACAACATTCCATCCACTAGGAAGACCTTGGAGGGTATAACTTACAGGAGAGTAATCACAATCTATCAACTGTAGGTATGACACATCAACCTCACTTGAGGAAACACTTCTTGTAATTTCTGAACTCATAGGAAGCTCACTACAAATAGTATTTGATGGACAAGTATAAATAGTACCTCCTGTCTGTTGAGTTCCAACTGAAATATCAGGCATTACCTGGTATGTATTAGGAGCATACCCATATTCTTTGTAAAAAGCTGCTACTTGAGAAGGGGTAATATAACTTCCTGGAGTTATGTCAGGAGATTGTAACAGAGGTTCTTGCAGATTTGAATTATATCCACTTGCCCAAGGTAATCCATTATCCCACCCATCATTACATTGATCAGTATGCATTGCAAGATTAGCTGCATTAGGAATTGGAATTGATGGATTAGTATCAATAACTTTAACTTCAATTGATGCAAAGTAAAAAGGATGTTGTACTCTTAAGGTACAATTATGAGCTGCATTAACTGCAGTAGATTTAAATAGAGATCCAGAAGAAATAAAGGCAATAAAAATTATATTTAAAAGCACAAAAATAGAAATCAACAATTTCGCTGACCTAAAATTTATATTTTTAAATATACTAAAAATTAACATGCCCCTATTTTATCACAAACAATGGCATCATAACAATCCCATATTGTTTTATTATTAACATATCACTTACAACATATGTTGAAAAAATATACTCTAGAGGATATATTAATAAAGGAATGATAATTATTAATTTTCACTCAAATAATGAGCAAACAATAGGGGAAAATGGAGAAAAATTAATACATAAAATACGTCAATCATATTACAACTCTAATATATTAATTGCTCCAAATCTTATTGATATAAAAGACTTTATAAATAAATTTAAAATGCCAACAATTGCACAAAACATTAGCCATTCATCTTCATATGACAGTATGGGACATATTAGCGCAAAAGCTTTATCGTCAATTGGAGCAATAGGAGCAATATTAAATTCACCAGAACATAGAATTGGGATAAATACATCATATGACATTATAAATGAGTGTAAGGAAAACGGAATACTAAGCTTTCTTTATGCATACAATGTCGAAGACCTTTCAAAGTCGTTAGCGCTTGGCGCAGATTACCAAATATTTAAGCCATCAAGTATTAAGGATATTGTAGGTAAAGTATTTAACCTCGACCATGTATTGATGGACATCAAATCAAGTGATATGCTACATATAGGGTCACTAATAGGAAGAATAAAGGGTTTTGTTATTCCGCCTGATGTAAATATGCTTAATTTAATTAATAAAAACTATGCTCAATAATTTTATAACAGATACAAAAACATATGGATATCTTTCGAACGGAGAATGGAGAGAATCTGCAAGTAATTCAGTTATACAAGTGATATCTCCTATTGATGGAACACATGTAGGATCTATTCAGAATATGACTATACAAGAAGTAGACGATGTTGTAAAAAATGCTAAAAGTGCATTTTTTAAATGGAAAGAATTGCCTATGAATATACGAGTTCAAATATTAAAAAAAGCTTCAGTTATTATGAAAAATAACATAGACATTCTTACAAATCTAATTATAAGAGAGGTAGGTAAAAGTTATAAAGAATCATATGAAGAAGTATCAAGAACAGCAGACTTAATTGATTTTTATGCAGAAGAGGGAAGAAGAATAATTGGAGAAAGCATAAAATCAGATATCTATCCAAATTACGGAAAAGAGAAAATTGCAATAACAGAGCGAGTACCAATTGGTCTGATATTATCTATTCCTCCATTCAATTATCCTATTAACGAAAGTACACCCAAAGTGGTTGGAGCTATAATTTCAGGAAACACTACAGTACTAAAAGCTCCATCACAAGGAGGGATATCAACAATAGCTCTAGGAGAAATATTCAGGCTAGCAGGTCTACCAGCAGGGGTACTTAATATAGTTAGTGGAGAAAGCTCAGTAATAGGAGATTTCTTAGTTACTCATAATGAAATTGATGGAATAAACTTTACAGGAGGTACAAGTACAGCACTACATATTCAGGAAGTACTTAAAAGTAGAAAAAAATTAATGCCTGTCATGCTACTTGGACTTGGAGGAAAAGATGCAAGTATAGTACTTGAAGACACGCCAATAGATAAAACTGCAACAAAAATAGCTCAAGGGGCATTTTCTTTCTCAGGACAAAGATGTACTGCAATAAAGAGAGTTATAGTAATAGAAAGTATTGCAGATTCATTAATACAGAAAATTAAGGAAGAAGTTTCTAAATATAAGATAGGGAATCCAATGGATCACACAGTTGACATAGGGCCAGTAATAAATGATAGAAGCGCTGATTACATATATTCTCTTTTTGAGGATGCAAAAAACAAAGGGGCAACAGTAGTATTAGGGGGTGGGAGGAATGGTAGATACATAGACCCAATTATACTAGATAATGTGTCTCTAGATATGAAAATTGCATGGGAGGAACCTTTTGGACCAATATTACCAATTTTAAGAACAAAAAACTTAGATGAGGCAATTGAAATTGCAAATAATTCAGAATATGGACTTCAAGGGGGAATTTTCACACAAGATATTAATAAAGCTTTCTATGTAGCATCTAAATTGGATGTAGGAACAGTTAATATAAATGGAAAAGACTCCAGAGGACCAGATAACTTACCTTTTACCGGAGTAAAAAACTCTGGAGATGGGAAAATAATACAAGGAGCAAAATATCTTATTGAATCTCTAACAAGGGTCAAAACAATTGTCGTTAATTTTGATTAATGGGTTTTATAATAAGATATACATATAGTATCATCCATAATTAATATGGAAGACACTATTATAATTTCAAAAGACACTGATTTCATAAAGCAAATACCTTTGCTTCCTGGGTGTTACATGTTCAAAAATGAAAATGGAGACATTCAATATATAGGAAAAGCCAAAATATTAAGAAGGCGTATATACCAATACTTTAAAGAGAAATTACCTATTAAAATTCAAAGAATGGTATACATATCAAGCCATATTTCATATATTACAACTGATAACGATGTAGAAGCACTAATACTAGAGAATAACCTTATCAAAAAGTATAAACCCAAATATAATAGTCTGCTAAAAGATGATAAAAGGTACACATGGGTAAAAATTACAAATGATTATTATCCAAAAATTGAGAGAGTAAGAGAAAAATTAAAAGATAAAGCAACATATTTTGGACCATTTCCCTCAGGGATATTAGTAATAAGGTTACTTTCAAATTTAAGAAAAATATTTCCATACAGAACATGTAATTTAAATATAGATATTAATAAAAAATATAATAAATCAAGGCTTTGTATATACTACGATATAGGGTTATGTACAGGACCATGTGACTTTCTTATATCCAGACAAGAATATTTAAAAAATATAGATAATATTAAAAAATTTTTTAAAGGAGAGAAAAAAAATATTATAAATGACTATATAGACCAAATGGATAAATTTGTAAAAGAAGAGATGTTTGAAGAGGCAGCCAAAATAAGAGATAAAATAGAACAAATACAATATGTGAGTCAAAATATCAAGGTAGACTTTGGAGAAGATGAAACAATATTCCAGATAAATAAAGTACAGAGTGGTATTAAGGCAGCAAAACTCTTATTTAAAAAAATAGGAAATGTAAAATACACCAATGGGAGAATAGAATGTTATGATATATCAAATATTCAAGGAAAATATCCAGTATCGTCAATGGTAGTTTTTAAAGGAGGACAAATCTCAAAAAGCGATTACAGAAAATTTAAAATTAAAATAAAAAATACGCCAGATGACCCAGCAATGATGTATGAAACAATAAAAAGGAGACTTACAAACTCTTCAGATGATAAAAGTTTCTCTGAAAAACCAGATTTGATAATAGTAGATGGAGGAAAAACGCAACTAGGATCAGCAATACAGGCAATGAAAGAAGCAAATATAAGTATACCTGTCTTTGGACTTGCAAAGAAACAAGAAGAAATAATACTTCCAAACAAAAAGCATAGTTTAAAATTAAAATATAATGATCCCTCCCTACTCCTTATAAGAAAAATAAGGGATGAAGCTCACAGGTTTGCAAATACATTTCATAGAAAATTACGCAGTAAAGGGATGATTAGTATATAATCTCTACATATTTAAGTATGGAAATTTTAGAAATAGAAACAAAGGAGTTGCAAGAAACAATATTAGGGATTACCTCATCTGTAGATATACAAAATTCATTTCTACACCAAGGAGAGGAACAGGAAAGAGTATACAATGAAGTCATACGCCCCCTTATATACCCAGATTCACCTACATTTCAAAATACAAAGATGCTCCTTAAGACATTAATAGGTATTGTTGGAGAATCAGACAATCAAGACGGAATAGACCAAAATACCAGAGATTGTGCAATTGCAATAATTTCAACAGTAATAAAAAAATTTCCACATAAAGTTAGAGTAGAATCAAAAAAATCAAATAATGGAGTTGGAGAGAAAACAATATCTACAAGACCATTAATCAGTACCATATATGAGGAATATTTACACACATTGGAGAAACAACATAAAAAAGATCATGTTGATCCATATGGAGAAATTGCTTCACTTATAATGCTAGCACCAATAATAGTAGACTTATCACTTACACCAGAACAGCTCACAAAATTGGAAGTTAGATTATTTCATCTAAGATATATACCATATAGGTTAAATCTAGATCCTCACAGAATGGCAGGAGGGTATATTGTGCAAGAAGTATCAAAGTTAGGAATTGCATCACGTGCAAGAATAAAAAAAGATATTATGAGTCGAACAGGAAATATACCAGGCATAAAAAAAACATGACAAATACTATTACATGCACAAATGTACACCACAAACATATTGCATGTAAACGAAATAATTCAGTATAAAGCAGATAAAAAACAAAAATAATACCAATAGAAAGCCACCATATAAGAAATTTTATTCTCTTAAGAAAAAAGAGAGTAACTATAAAGAAAAACATACCATAAAATGGCATTGGTATACCAAACAAAACAGCATAACTACTCTTAAGCACTAAGTCACAGTTAACAAAATTTGTTTGAGGACATGCAATAGGAACATTGGAATAGTGTATTATAAGAAGATATACACTAATGACTATCCCTAATATAGAAAGTATAAATAAGCTATATTTCCGAGCAAATATTCGAAGGTTGACCATTTGTAGCCTTACATATGTCCTGAATCAAATATCCAGAAGCAGATAATATATCATTAGAAATACTAGAGTTAGAAGTACTTATAGCAGATAATATCTCACTCCAATTTTTTGACTGAAGTACATCAGGAACATACTGAGCACCAATCAATATATATTTATTGGCAATATCAACAAAAGGGATAGACCCAGCGTTACTAGAAGAAACATAAGGAGGGGCATCAAAATGATTAAATAAGCTAGATTCGGAAGAAGTTAAACTCTGTAAAGGAGTATAACCACCGCTTGCATCAGCAACATTAGTGTATGTTTCAACAGGTACAAAAGAGATATACTTGCTGGTATATTTTGATCCATAGAAAGAAAATGTTGCTGTATTTGGATCAATATCAGAAGAAGATGACTTAGTGTAATGTAAGTTACTAAAAGAACCGAATTTAGATAAAGCAACGATAAGTGCCCATCTTTCTGCTGCGCAAAATGGGCAATATTCTGCACCAACATATAATACTTCAGGTAAACCATTTTTGGTAAGTGGACTTGGATAAGAAACACTTTGTAAAGCTGTTGAAGCTTTAGTAGATAAACTATTTTTTATATTAGACATAGGGATATCGGATAATTGTTGGATAGTAGAGGAAGGAACAACCTTACCCTCGTTACTATTAACAGATGAAGATGGACTATTACCTCTTAATGCAAAAAATACCATTAGAAATACGCCAACAATAATAATTACAAATATGATTATGAAGGTAAGTACACTACTTTGACTTTCTCTTTTAGCCATGATATGGATAATATCATTTTTTAAGATTGAATAAAAGTTACAAAAGGAATATAACTAAATTTGTATGGTAACAAATAAATATAAATTGGATCAGGAAAAAAATTTCTTACTGATAGGAGGGTCTGGGTTTATAGGATCTAATATTATTATCAGATTTCTTGAATATAAACTAGGAAAAATATTCAACCTAGATAGTAGTATCTCTCAAAACCTAGTAAAAACAGAATATGCTGATATAACAGTGCCCGGAATAACTAAGATAAGATCTTTTGAGCCTGATTACATTATTCATCTTGCAAGCTTATCAGAGCAGGAAACAATACAAAAACCAGATTTCAGCAGAAAAGTAAATATAAGTGGATTATCCAATACTCTTGAAGAACTAATTGATTATTCAAAATTAAAAAAATTCATATATTTGTCAGATTATAAAATCTACCAAGACACTCCTCCTTTTAAAGAAAGCAGTAATATTTCTGCATCAAATGAATACTTAAGACAAAAAATTGAATCTGAAGAAATAATAAAGAAATATTCAGATGAGTACGGAATCCCCTGTCTAGTTCTTAGAACTTCAAATATCTACGGTGAGTATGCAAGAGAGCATAACTCATTTATAGAAGAAGCAATAACTTCTGCTATACAAAAAAAAGAAATTATCATAAAAGATAATAGTATATATGACTATCTATATATATCAGATTTAATTAAGGCAATAATATTATCTTTTGATAATGCATTTAATGGAACTTTAAATGTTGGTAGCGGACTTGGTTATTCAAAAGATAATATTGCAAGATATATAAAAGATGTGCTGGGACAGGATATAAAAATAGACAATATAAATGGAACAGAAAATGCTCAAAAAGTGTACATCAATGATATTACGCAAACAAAAGATATTCTATCATGGAATCCAAAGACAACAATCCAAAATGGGATAAGAGAAACCATTGAGTATTTCAAGGAAGTTCTCTAAGTAACTTTTCTAATGCACCAGAAAAACTACCTGAAGACATGAAAAGAAATATATCGCCAGATTTCATTTCTTTCTTAAGCTCATCTGCAAGTAACATGTTTGTAACATGAGAACTATCAGGTATTTCATTTTTTACAATATTTACAATATCATTAGGATTAACCTTTAGATCATCTGACAAAAGATTTCCTTTGAATATATCAGAAATTATTACTCTATCTGATCCTTGAAATATATCTTTATACCAATTAAGTGTTTTTTTATCTCTAGCACTCATTGTATGTGGTTCAAAAATAGAAACTATATGTCTCTCTGGAAACTTTTTTCTTACAGCCTGAATAGTTGTTTTAATTTTAACGGGAGAATGAGCAAAATCATCAATTACCATAATGTTGTTCTTATTATACCTAACCTCTAACCGTCTTTTTACCCCTAAAAATGATTTTACTGCCTTAAAAATATCTTCATATGAAATGTTGGTGATAGTTAAACATAATGCCACTGCAGCAATAATATTTTGTACATTATGTATTCCTATTAGAGAAGTTTCAAAATCATATGATATATTTTTGATACTATCTCTTATTTTAAACCTTGTAACATTATCTGAAGAAAGATCAATACTTTCTAAATAAAATGAAGTATCCTTTTTTACCATAGAGAAAGTATATACAGGACACTGAGCAATATTTTGTAAATTATTTATAACATCTTGTCCATCGGAGTTAAGTAATAAAGCACCCTCACTAGGCAACAGCATAACAAGATCTTTATAAGCTTGAATATAATCTTCTTTTGTTGGAAAAAGATCAACATGGTCCCAAACAAGACCAGTAACAATTAAATATTTAGGTCTGTAATGTAAAAACTTGGATTTCTTGTCAAAGAATGCGCTATTATATTCATCTCCTTCCAAAACAGAAAATTCCCCTTTTGAAGATACACATGCATCCTTAAAATTTAAGGATACTCCTCCAAACATAAAACTAGGATCAATATTTGCACAAGATAATATATGAGCAATAGCTGAGGTTATTGTTGTCTTACCAAATTCGCCAGCAACTACAATAGAATTTTCTTTAATCAAATACTTCTCAAGAATCTCGGGATATGAATAATATGGAATTTTTTTTGATAAAACCTCAATTATTTCAGGATTATCTTTTCCCTGAGAATTACCAATAACAACAAAATCAATATCGGATGTTATATGTTCCTTTTTATATCCAAGGAGCAAAGACATATTGTTCTGTTTTAAATATACAGATACTGGAGGAAAAAAACCTTTATCAGAACCCGTAACATCAAAGCCTAAATTTCTCATCATAACAGATATAGGAGCCATAGCTGTACCACATATTCCTATAAAATGGACTTTCTTACCTTTCATAATTTCAATGCATTATATAATTTTTCTGGACCATTCAGTAAAACATCATCAGTCGGAAGACCAGTGATATCTTCTACTTTTTCAATGTATTCTCTAGCAGAAACACCATCCATTCCATACGAATTTACTGCTATACACTTTACTTTTGCCTTTTGAATAGGAAGACATATATCTTCATGGATTTTTATTGCATCCTGTATTGTTGGTAACTCAATTAACTTTGATCCTATTGAATGTTTCCTCTTTGCCCTAATAACAAGTATCAAATCTGTTGGAACAGAACCATGGATCAAAGAGAGGGTAACTCCTGAATAACCAGGATGAAATAGTGATCCTTGACCTTCAATAAATAGAGTATCATGACCTTTTTGGGAATATTCCAAAACCAACTTTTCAGCAGCACCAGCCATAAAATCACCAATAACTCTATCAACAGAAATACCTCTACCTGATATCATGATACCTGTCTGACCTGTTGCAATAAAAGCACTATTTCTACTTAAGCTTCTCGCATAACGATCTAATGTAAGACAGACAGTCATCTTGCCTATTGCAGCATCCATACCAACTGTCAATATTCTTTTTGAATGGGAAAAATATGCCCTAGCTGATGCAACAGGAATATCTTCCTTTGGTATCCTAACATCATACAAAAAAGCATTATTCTCTTTAGCAATGCGAGATAGTGTAGAATCTTGGGACATTTCAAAATGCATACCAGAAACAACAGATATTCCTTGACTTAGAGCCATCTTTATATCCTCCATCATATTATTATCAATATTTCCTCCTTCCGGTGATACTCCAATAAAGAGATATTTGGGATTTAAAGATAAAAGATCATTAATGGAAGAAAAAATTTTAATATCATCTCTTATCCCAAGAACATCTTTACAACTTTCTCCTTCATATGCGGTAAAATCATATACCCCCAGTATTTCATAATCTGAAAATCGGATTACACCATCAGCAGTTTTTGCCCTCAAAGGGTACTTTTTTCGTGACTTGGATGCAAAAGCTTCAGGAGCATATATTACTATTTTAGATTTTGGGTCTATATCCATATATATATTGAAGATAATTATACCACCTAATTTAGACATTTAAAGTTATTTATAATATAATGAAGTTGTTGCATCATACTTGTGTAGTATTGTCTAAAATATGAGTATAGAAGAGGAAATAATCACAAGTGGAAATATTGAAAGTATAGATGCTCTACAAGAAAAAATTGACTCTCAGTTCATGCATTTAAAAAATGAACTAGTAAACGCAGGTAGAGATTCAATGGTGTATTTAATTCCTAAAATCCCAACAGATCCAATAGTAACAGTAAGGCTTGTAAGAATTAAAAATTATAAGAATACAATATTGTCAGTTGGAGTACACCCACTTTCAGGACCCCCAGAAACATACAGACTCGAAAGTACACCTGGAGGCAAAACATACGTAGTGGAAAATACCCAGCAAGAAATAAACAACAATGAAAATATAGGAAGAGTTTTGATGATTACAAAGGAAGAACAAGACAAAAAGAATATTGCAAAATTACAAAGGTTATCAGAACTACTATCAGCAGGACAACATCAAATATTTGAAGAAAATAGTGTAAACAGTATAAAGTCACAACAAGGACAAGAAACAGTAACACATTCTAAACAAGGAAGAGGTATGAAACCAAGCAGATTACAAAGTCACCCTCCGAGTAGCTTTTGAATAAATTTTTTATCATTCCAATTGTATTCCTTTCCTTTTATAGATAATGACTCCTCATGGCCTTTACCTAAAACAGCAACTATATCCTTTTTTGTTGCAATTTTTAATGCAAAACGTATAGCATCTTCCCTAGCATCAATTTTAAACAAATTTTTATTTAGTTTAAACTCACTTTTATCAATTTTTTTTGTAATATCATTAAATATATTATCTAAACTTTCATATCTAGGATCATCTGCAGTAATAATAATCACATCTGAAAATTTAGATGCAGCCTTCCCCATATTTGGACGCTTAAGTTTATCTCTTTCTCCCGGTGCACCAAACACAGTAATAATTTTTGAATTATTCTCTTTTTTGTATGATACAGAATCCAATATATTGTAAATTGCATTCGCTGTATGTGCAAAATCAACAAAGATTAAAGGTGAATAAGATACAATATCAAATCTACCAGGAATTTTAGGAAAGTCTGATATAACAGTAGATATACTATTCAAGGACACATCATACCTTAAAACACAAGCTATAGCGGCTAGGGAGTTTGAAATATTGTATTCTCCAAATAAATTTGTTTTTAATGTAGTATCAATTTTATTTGATTTTACATCAAAAGAATCTTTTAATATATGAAGCGCCCTTATATCTGCATTATGGTAAATTCCATAAGATATTACATTATATCCTTCAAATTTTTTCATTAAAAATTTATATGATTTTTTATCATCAGCATTAACAATTATAGAGCCAGATATTTTATTAATAAAATATCGTAATTTAGCCTTTGTATTTGCATAATTATTCCAACTCTTATGATAATCAAGGTGATCATGAGTTATATTTGTATAAACTATAGTATCAAACTTAAGTCCTGCAATCCTTCCTTGGTCTATAGCATGAGAACTGACTTCAATTACTACAAAATCAAAATTTCTTACTTTATAAAGCATCTTCCATATAAAAACTGCAGAAGGAGTAGTTGTATGTAACCCTGTAGAAGAAAACTTTCCATCAATAAAAAGCCCTATCGTAGTGATTAATGCAACTTTTCTTTTATCAGTCTTAAGCATAGAATATATCAATGTTGAGGTAGTAGTTTTGCCATCAGTTCCTGTAACTCCTATTAGTTTAAATCTAGATTTAAATACTCGAAAAGGGAGTGTAGAAATATTTGAAGTTAATCTATGTACGAAAGCTTTCATTGTTTAAATTTTTCAAATATACGTTGAAAACCTTTATGAGGCATCTGAAATTTACATATATTGTGTACAGCCTGTTCAAATGGTACTCCCATAATAATAGATGCAAGAATTGCAGCTGCAATAATTTTTAGATCTAAATCTGCAAAATTATTATCAAAATCAATAAATTGACCATTATATAAAACATGTATACTTTTTTCTGATACCTTACTATATGATAATGTATTCTGTATATTTTCACCAAAAGTCAAAAACTTTCTCTTAAAATCAAAATTTAGAAGTTCTTTTTTTCTAGAATCTCCAAAAACAATAATCTTAGAATCATCGGCAGATTCTTCTATTATTTTATTTTGAAATACAACTGAGCTTATCGTAGTATCAAGGAAAACACATACTTCAGGTTGTAGAAATTTTGTATAATACTTACAGACAGAAGAAGATACTGTAGAAACATCTACTATTAAATATAAATTATTGTATATCTTAAAGAAGTATATTATCGGAAATGTGACGAGAGCATAAAGAAAATGCATAAAGGTGTAATTTTCCCATGGAGTTGCAACAAAATTAGCAAAATCCAGATCTTTCTCAAAACCTAAATAGCTTCTTTTAACTCTTAGTCCTTTTTCACTTAAAACACTATATATTGCTTCTACACAGATATCAGAAGATCTAGCGCCAAATACAACAATTACCTTAATATTATTTGACTTAACTAGGCACTTGGCAATAAAAGAATATATATTTTTGATGACCCTACGTATGAATATTTTCATAATCTAATTCTCTTTATTTTACCACCAAGTTTCTGTAGGGTCTTCTCTATTCTAGGATATGCGCGATCTAAATGTTCCACTCCATAAAGTTGACTCTTTCCACGAGCGCTCAAAGCAGCAGAAAGATAAGCTGTAGCAGCCCTAATATCATTAGGATGTAAAGATCTACCTACAAGATTTCTAGGACCTAACACCATAATACGATGAGAATCTAAAAGTTTAACCTTTCCACCCATTTTATTAAAAGAAAGAGCAAATTTTAATCTATCTTCATACATTTTCTCAAAAAATAAAATCTTGCCCTTTACATGGAGGGCAAGAGAGATAACAACAGATAACAAATCTGTAGGAAAACCAGGAAAAGGATTGGTATATATACCTAAATTATTAAAACCGATATCTTTTCTAAAGTATAAATTCTGTTCAGGAGGTATTCTAATATTAAATGTTTCCCCTACTTTACTTATCTCATAGACTACATTGAATTTTTCAAACACATAAAGCACAGACTTTAATTCATTTGGAATAATATTTAAAACAGTAATATCTCCTCCTGTAACAAGAGCAAAAACCAAGTAATTTGCAACCTCTATATAATCTATAGGGATATTATGTTCAACTCCAGAGAGAGTTTCAATTCCTTTAATTTTCAAATAATTTGTACCAATACCACTAATACTCGCACCCATATCAACAAGCATCCTGCAAAGATCAGCAACATGAGGTTCACATGCTGCATTTTCTATTACTGTTGTACCTTGAGTTAAAACAGCAAGCATAACTAAATTTTCTGTTGCGGTTACCGATGGTTCATAAAGAAAAATATTAGAACCTTTTCTCTTTCCAGATACTATAAAATGAGAGTTTTCAAACTCCACTTTTCCCCCAAGAGATCTAATACCATCAAGGTGAGCAGTAATTTCTCGTGCGCCAATTCTATCTCCACCAGGATATCCAAATCTAACCTTACCTAACCTAACAAATAGAGGACATAAAAATAAAATTGAACCTCTTAAATGTTTAAAATCAGATAAAATACTGGGGTCATAACGAATATTTAAATTATGAATAGTTAATTCATTTTCTCCTGTATAGGCAACCTTAGAACCTAATTTTTTTAATATCCTGATAAGTACTCTTACATCAGAAATCTTAGGTACATTGGTTAATACACATTTTTTATTTGTCAGTAGAGTTGCACAAATAACAGGAATAACAGAATTCTTCCCACCAACAAGAGAAACTTCCCCTGAAAGTGGAACACCACCATCTATTTCAAATTTATACATATGAAGTTAATTATCTCAAATCTAAAAATCATTGTAAAACATTTAAAATAAATTTAACAGTATATATTATGTTATAATACTAACAAATTTGATATGGAGACAGAACAAATAGAAAAAATCCCAGATCCAAAAACTATTACTGAAAACAGAAAAGAATTTTACAGAATATTAACCTCTAGGGAGATGGAATGTTTAAATGGCCTTATAGAAACATTTGAGCAATATCCATTGGGATTTACTGGTGAAATTTATATGTCAGCTAGCCTTCAAGATCCAAATTTAGGAATTATATTAGTAAAAATTTTCTCTTTATCAGATACAACGGCAAATACAGAATCATATGTTAACTACATTGGAAGGTTATATAGGGTAAAATCTGGAGATATAACAGCAAACCATCATAGACCACCTCATATAGTAATAGCAAGTAATATGAGGAAAAGAAATTACACTGAAGGAAAAATTATATGGTACAAAGATTACCCAAGAATTAAGGAGATATATTAAAGTAATTGAAGATACCTTTTGCCATCTGTCCCCATTCTACACATGCAGTAGTTGCTGCATAATACTGATTTAATAATGGTTTCTGTGGATCATTCATCATAGTAAGAAGAATAAATTTAGGGTTATTTGCTGGAGCATAACCAACATATGTCATTATGTAATCTGAATTAGAATATCCACCAGAACTTTTTTTAGATGGAACCTGAGCAGATCCTGTTTTACTTGCAATAATAGGAATGTAACTACCTACTCCCTCTTGATTTAGGGCCCAATTCGGTTCGCCCGTAGTTGTATATGTCAACATTTGATTTATTTCAGAAGCTACAGATGAAGACACAACATTATCAAGTACCTTTGGAGTAAAATTTATTGTCTTTCCATCTGGGGTAGTAATACTTTGAACAATATATGGTTCCATTCTTTTTCCTCCATTTGCAATGGAATCATATGCGTCAATAATCTGCAGAGGAGATACTCCATAGAATTGCCCAAAAGATGCAGTTGCAAGATTTGATTCATTCCAAGTTTGATAATTAGGGACATAACCTGTTTCTTCTCCCTGAAGCATAATACCAGTTAACTGACCAAAACCAAGTTTTAAGCTATAATTATAGAGTGTTTGGGATGATAAGTATTTTGTCGCTACTATACTAGCCCCTACATTGGAAGAAAGCTTTAGAATTTGAGCAAGGTTCATAATACCATCTGGTTGCTTATTCCAGTTATAGATATTCTTTCCACCAACTGTAAAAATTCCAGTATTATCATCTACTGTAGTAGAAGGAGTCATTTTACCTGTATTTATAGCAGCAACAGCTGTAACTAACTTTCCAACAGAACCAGGTTCATATATAAAATTTATTGCATTATTTGCAAAATCATTATTATTATAATTCCAATAATAATTGGGGTTATATGTGGGATATGAAGACATTGCAAGAATTGCGCCAGTCTTTGGATCCATAAGAATTGCAGACCCAGATGTTGCATCTTCTTTTTTAGTCCAGTAATCTAGAGATGTATTTAAAATATTCTGTAAGGCAGGAACAACTGTTAGTTTAACAGTATCACCATTTTTAGGTGGAACAAATTGATAATTTGAGGATAATATAGGTATACCAAATGCACTCTCAGTACCAGAAGTAAATCCATTATGCCCTTCCAGAGCGCCATTAAAATATCCCTCAATACCATAATTTCCAGAAGGTGTAGATCCATTATTTACACTAAGGAAACCTAATATATCAGAAAACAATGATCCATCTGGATAATATCTACCTTCATGTTGCTCAAAAACTAAAGAAGATATATTGGCAAGTTTATTTTTTTGAGCAGCAGATACATTATTTTCAAGTTGTACCCAAATATATTTTGAGTTTAAAATACTATTCAGCTTGTTTTTTGAGATATCCAACACTGTAGACACGGTATCAACAAAAACTTTTTTATTCTTTACTTGGGTTTTATCGACATAAACATCGTAAACTGGTCTATCCCCTGCAAGAATAAGTCCTGTGGAAGCGGTAATGACACCTCTTAAAGACTGGAGAGTACTATCAAAATTATTTTCGACAGAAGCCTCTACAGTATATCTAGCATTATTAATAACCTGAAGATTAAAGAGCTTAAAAATCACTATGAACAGGAAGGCCGTAAGGAATAAAACTATCCAAGATATTTTTTTTCTAAACAATTTTGGATTCATTTTGAAACATTTAAGCTGTATACACCTCCAGAAGGAGCATATACATATGAGTTAATACTACTATAACCAGATTTTAAATCTTGATTTTGTATATTTGTAATTGACTCAGCAGAAGAGACTTTTTCCTGCAAACTTTGGTTAACAGTGTTTAGATATCCATACTCACTAACAAGATTACCAACTTTTGAATTATATGAGTCTAGAATACTCATAAGTGCAAGCTGAGCAATAATAGTAAAGAATAATAAAAAAATTGTTAATAATAATATTTTATTTTTCATATTTTTTCATAAATCCGCAATTTTGCGGAACGAGACCTAATATTTTCATTAATTTCAACATCGGACGGATAAATTATATTGTTATATAAAGATCTAAACTTATCCGTATTTTCTTTAAAAAAACTTTTTACTTTTCTATCTTCAATTGAATGAAAAGTTACAATTTCGACTCTACCACCATAAGCTATAAGTGTTGGCAGCTGGAGCAGAGAATCATTCAAAGCGCCCAACTCGTCATTTACTGCGATCCTTAGCGCCTGGAACACCCTAGCTACATGGCGATAGAGATAAGTTTGATTTTTGATACTACTTTTCACTATTTCCACTAATTGTAAAGATGACTGAATTTTCTTTTTTTTCCTTTCTTTCACAATATTTAAAGCTATAGTATGTGCAAAAGGTTCATCTGAATATTTCTTAAACATATCTTCCAATTCATTCTTATACATAACCATTAAGAGGTCTTGGGCAGTAACTTTCAAATTTTTATCCATCCTCATATCAAGTAGACTTTCTGCTTTGTAACTAAACCCCATATTAGGATTATCAATTTGAAAGGATGAGACCCCTAAGTCATATACAACACCATCAACATGATTAATACCTATCTTTGTAAGTTCTGATGCAATTTTTCTAAAATTTGCATTTATAAGATAAATATCAACATCTTTTAACTTAAAATGAAAAGGATTTATGATCTGCAAACCTTTATTACTAAAATTTTCAATTGCATTAATATCAACATCAAAACCGATAACCGTACCCGTTTGTAATCTATTTGCAATGCCCAACGTAATACTTCCTCCCCCTAAAGTTGCATCTACATATATCTTTCCATTTTCTATACCCAGATTATCTATTATATTTTTAAAAAGAACAGCATTATGATACATTCAATTTTTCAGCAATTTCAGAACCATTAGTTTTTAAATATTCTTCTCTTTCTCTCCACTTTCCTAAACTCCATATCTCCACCCAGTTGATAAGCCCCAAAAAACAAATACTATCATCAAGATCGGCATGTGAAACTAAATTTTGAGGAATAACAAACCTACCTTGATCATCCAGTTCCACATCTACAGCTCCTCCTAAAATAAACCTTGATGTATCTCTAGCAGATCCAGAAGTAAATGGTTTTGATATTAAATCTTTCGTTATAACTTCCCACTTACTTTGAGATACAACTATCAAACAATCTTCATAACCTTTTGTAATAATGAGCTTATCTCCAATTTCACTTCTCAATTTCTTGGGAAGAGCAACTCTATTTTTTTCACCTAGTTTTGTAATATGTTCTCCTATGAGCATAATATCAATACAAATTTAAATCACCACTCTTCACCACTTTTCACCACATACAATTTAATACATATTAATAGTTCCTGTCAAGAACTACATGAAAACAAGGTTATTGTAATAAAAGACAGCAATGTTATAATGGGCAAATATTATGAAAATACTACTAATAGGAAAAGAAGGTCCGATATCTCAAAGTATTCAATCTAAAGCCATAGGAAGGGGCCATGAATTTAAAATAATCTCAGCATTAACTTTGAGCTATACATACTCAAATCGAAGATTAGAAATACACTCTCAAGAGGTGGATTTTTTGTCATTTGATGTGTACATCATCAGAGGAGTAGAAACTGACTTTGCACAACTTATAGGAAAATATTTATATAAAAACAATAAGATATTAATTGATGAAGATCTTGGTTACAAGAAGATAATTAATATAAAAAACATAGAACATAAAGAAGGGCTTAATATCCCAAGATTTATAATAAACCCTCAAAGAGAGGATATAGATAAATTTACATATCCAGCAATAATTAAGGACATAAGAGGAAAAAAGGGTAGAAATGTATACTTAGTCAAAAATAAAAATGAAGCAAAAAAAATCATTGCAGATAATAATAACATTCATTTTATGATTCAAGACTATATTGAAGCGCAAAAAGAGATAAGAATTATCTTCGTCAGAGAAAAAGTACTTCACCTTGGAATGGAAAAAGTCAATACAAAAAATGTTATAAAAAATATTGCTCAAGGAGGAATAGGAAAAGCATACAAACTTAATTTAAAAGAAATTGAAATTGCAAATGAATGTAGAAGAGCAACATTATTAGATATAGGGGGAATAGACTTAGTCATATCCAAAGATGGAGAATATTACATATTAGAAGTGAATAGATCTCCTGTGTTTACAGAATTTGAGAAATGTACAGGAATTTCTGTAGCAGAAGAAATTGTAATTTTAGCAGAAAATAAATATAAAACATTAACTAAATAAATAGGTATATAGAAATAAATATTACAAAGGTGTAGAATACCAATTAATCATGGATCAGTATAGTAATCAGAATCAAGTTCACCTTAGCCCAATATCTTCTTTGATATTTTTAATCGTACTAATCGTTGGATTTTCTATATCAATTCCCGACTTGAAATCCGCAATGGGGACTGCAGTAACTATATGGATTATCACTCTTATAATTGCATGGATAATCTCTGCTTCAGTAAAAACAGCATCACAATGGGAAAGAGTGATAATTCTAAGACTAGGAAAATTCTCCCGAATATCCGGTCCTGGGATATTTTTTATGATACCAATTTTAGAAAATATTCCATACTGGGTAGATATACGAACAGTTTCTATTCCTATTAAAGCAGAACAAACTTTAACTAAAGATAATGTTCCTGTATCTGTAGAAGCAATACTATTCTGGAGGGTAGTAGATACAAAAATGGCAGGACTTGAAGTAGAAAATTACAAAAGTAGTGTCGTTCTTGCAGCACAAACAGCACTTAGAGATGTCATAGGAAAGAGTGAGCTTTCTCAAGTATTATCAGAAAGGGAGGTAATTGACGAAACACTCAAAGATGTAATTGCAAAAAGAGTAAATCCATGGGGTATTGAAGTTATTTCTGTAGAAATTAGAGATGTAATCATTCCAGAAAGCCTTCAGAATGCAATGTCACAAAAAGCACAGGCAGAGAGGGAACGAGAGGCAAGAGTAATACTAGGAGATTCAGAAAGAATAATTGCAAAAAGTTTTGAAGAGGCAGCAAAACAATATAAAGACAACCCAGTTGCATTACATTTAAGAGCTATGAATATGCTCTTCGAGGGATTGAAAGAAAAAGGAGCGCTAATGGTCATTCCTTCTTCAGCACTTGATAGCATGAACATTGGAGCAATTTCAGGGTTAACTTCTATTGAAAAAGAATTCAATAATCACAAAAAGTGAAAATCGTAATACTAGGACCCACTGCATCAGGGAAAACCCACATTGCATACAAGATAGCAAAAAAATATAATGGGATACTAATTAGCGCTGATTCCAGACAAGTATATAAATACTTAGATATAGGTAGTAATAAAGAGAGATTTATAGACATCCCCACCTATCTAATAGACATAATTACTCCAGATCAAAGATACAACGCTTATCAATTCCAAATAGACGCAAACAAAATAATTAAAGAAAATAAGGATAAACCTATTGTCATAGTAGGAGGAACATATTTATACATAAAATCATTAATATACAATTTAAAACTGGGAGAGATTCCTAATATATCACAAAGGAAAGAATTAGAAACTAAAGAATTAGCACATATACAAAATTTATTAAAAATAAAAAATCCTATATTTTTTTCAAAGCTCAATAATTCTGACTTACACAACAAAAGAAGACTTATAAGGTACTTAGAAATTGATTTGTCAAATATTGGAAAAGAACTAAAGTTAAATCCTGACTATAAATTAATACAAAGTAGCATACCTAAAGAAGACATAATAAAAAATATACAATCAAGGACAAAAACAATGATAAAACAAGGATTAATAGATGAATGTAAAAAGGTATTATCTATTGGATATTCTAAAAATGATCCAGGTCTTCAAATGATAGGATATAAGGAAACATTAGAATATATTGAAGGAAAAATACACAATATTGAAGACTTAGAAAATAGAATCAATAAATCTACAATACATCTTATGAAAAAACAGATCACTTTTCTGAAACAGGACACTAATATTTCAAATATACCCCCCAAAGATATTATCCAAACAACAGATAAATACATAAATAAAATCTAAGGTTAAATATAACGTACGATATAATATTATGTATAAGTTTTATCTATCAAAATATTGAATAATAAGTCCATATAGTATATACTATATAAATGGAAAAGCTTTATCCTGACGAGTTAAAATTGACAGAACATTTGCCAGGTGGAAGACAATATATTATTCCTATACCTTATCTTAGAGGAAGGCAGAGAAGAGAAGAGTATTCTCAAGGAAAAATGAGAAGTGCTATAAAAGAAATAAGGAAAGGAGGAATACTTTATCTAATGGATAACCCAATTGTACTATGCTATTTAGAAACTTCACAAGAAGGACATTTTATCATAGTAGACGGACATCACAGAGTAAGGGCTGCAGCAAATGGAAAAATGACGGGGAATAGAATAACAAAAATACCTTCTTTGATATATTCGTTAGGAGAGCTTGTACCTGTATTTGAACAAATTCTACATAAGCCATTCAATGAAGAAACACTACAGCAAAGATTTGAAGACCAAACAGCAGAAGCCTTAGCGTCATTTCATTTTTTACACGACACAAGGATACCAAGATTAACTATACCACCAGGGCAGGATATAAATAATCTACCTTTTCCAACATTTGAAAATTAGATCTATATAAAAAATAAATCCCACTTCTATGCGGGATTTATTTCTATTAAAATTATCAAAATCAAACTTATTTTACAGCCATTTTTAAAGCCTTACCTGCTCTAAAAGCTGGTGTTTTTGTTGCAGGAATTTGAATTTTAGCTCCTGTTTGTGGTTTTCTTCCTTCTCTTGAAGATCTTACTCTAACTTCAAATTTTCCAAAACCTGTTAAAAGAACATCATCTCCTTTTTGTAAAGATTCTGTTACTACAGCAAGGAAAGCATCTATAGCTTGAGCTGCAGCTTTCTTTGTAAGACCAGTGCTGGAAGCAACCTTTTCTGCTAATTGACTTTTCAACATAAAAAATACACCTCCCTTTTATAGCTATCAGATACACTAGTTTTTCAGTCGACATTAAAAACTCTGTATCTAAAAGTATTTCTAACAAAGAGTATATAGAAAGCCTTATTTAATTGCAATATTTTAAATACAACACACAAAAAACACTGTAACAACAATAAAAACAAATACTGAAATTTATTTATACACAAACAATATTGTAGTTAAAAAGCCAATTAATATCACTATTTTTTATCATCACCTATTAATGCTTCAATTTCATGATCCGTAAGTAATTTTTTAGGATCTTTCATTCTGTCAATGAAAACTAGACCATCCATATGATCCACTTCATGCTGTATTAAGTGGGAAAATAATCCTTCATACTTAACAACTTGTCTTTTTCCATACTCATCATAATACTCAACAATAACACTTTTGGACCTTTTTACCTTGCCAAACAGATTACCATCCTTTAAGCTCATACAACCTTCCCATTCTGTACTCATATCACCACTTTTATATAAAATTTTAGGATTTATAATTGCTTCCCAAACCCCATCAATGTTAATTACAGATACCCTCATAAGTTTACCTGCCTGACACGCAGCTAGGCCAATACAGTTACTTACAGATTTACCATAATCTATCATATTTGAAATTAATAATTTCAAATTAGAATCAAATTTAATAATATTTTGAGACTTTTTTTTAAGCAAAGGATCTCCAATTTCAACAACTCTGATCATATAATATTTACCGATTTTACTGATTTTATACCCAAAATTTTCTTCATTATATCAGATAAATCAATCTTTGATAAAAGATTAAAACCAACCTCTATGTCAAATTTGTCATCATAAGTATTTGTATTAAGATATAAAATATTTATATTATTTTCAGATAGAACATTAGTTATCTCTTTTAATATACCAACTCTATCTTTTCCATGAATAACAAAAGCACCACTCCCCTGACTATCTTCTCTATACCAATAAGCATCAAAAACTCCTAATGTACTGTCTGAAATACTTTTACAAGAAGATTTATGTATCTTGATCAATCCTTCAATAGTAACTCTTCCAACAATATTGTCTCCAAACTCTGGATTACAACAATGGGCAAGTTCAGTTTTGAGTCCAACAACTCCCTTTACCATTACTTTATAACCAATATCTTTAGATATTTTTTTTTCAGTCTTTAAAATATCATCAACCCTTACTCTATCAAACTGAATATTCTTCTTAATAGTATTTTCAGTGTTAGTAACCACAGATTCTCTAACAAATTTTTTAATAAATTTTTTTGTAGAAGACATCACAACAAAATTTAACCATTCTTCATTTGGGACTTTTCTATTTTTATCTGTTAGTATCTCAACAATATCCCCCGTTTTAAGTTTACTATCCAAAGAAACCATTTTCCCATTTACCTTAGCGCCAATACATGAATTCCCAATTTTAGTATGTACAGAATAAGCAAAATCAACGGGAGTTGCCCCAATATCAAGCTCCTTTACAAGATTTCCCGGTGTGAAAACAAAAATTTTATCAGATAAAACTTCCTTTATATCTAAGGAACCTTCTTTATTCACAAGCTTTGATAACATTAATGCCCACGAAGCATTTTTTGCCCCTTTATACCCTATATGAGAAGCACCTCCATACTCATTAAAATTATGCATTTCCTCTGTCTTTATTTGAATCTCAACAACATCTCCTAAAATATGTAAAGATGTTTGTAACGCCTTAAACCCATTAGGCTTTGGATTTACAATATAATCATCAAATTTCTCCTTAATACTAATAAAATGAGAATTGCATGCGCCTAAAACCTTATAACATTCCTCAACATTACTCACAAGAATAGTAAAAGCATATATATCACTGAAATTTTTTATATATGAGACATCAAAAAAACCTTTTCTTTTTAATACTTTTTTATAAATACTATAAGTACTTTTTTTCCTTCCAAAAATTTGACCCCTAATCTTAACATCCTTTAATACACTATTAAGAGACCTTTCAACGTTACGCAAATACTCCGAAAAAGAAATATTTTCTGAAAAGACAAACCTCTCTATAGAGTTATATTTTTCTTTTTCTAAAATTTTAAATGAAGCATCGTCTATGGAAGATTTTAATGCATTCATTCCAAGGTACTCTGCTATCGATGAGTATATACTCAAATTATCGTTTGCATAGACAATCTCATTTCTATCCTGCATAAATAGCTCAGGAAAAGACACAAATAATAATCTTTCAGTAATATACAAAACTAGAGCGTATATATTAAAAGAAGAAGAAATCAATATTTTTTTTAGT
Source organism: bacterium (assembly GCA_027459825.1). GTDB lineage: Bacteria > Patescibacteriota > Dojkabacteria > JAKAPS01 > JAJZLI01 > JAJZLI01. Next base: position 31,355 of record DAIDGT010000006.1, on the reverse strand, counting down.
CCTTCTAAGTTTTGATTCTGCAAATCTGAAGGTCTCTCCCCAATCTCATAAAGCCTAAAAAATCCTTTTATTAAATCTGACACATACACAGATATTTGTTCTTCAACAATTCTAAAAAAAACCTCACTATTACAGGAAGAAGAGAGACCTAATGAAGCAATAATAACATCACCATCAAACCCAAAATCTATTAAAAGCCGAGATAAATTAAACACAAGAGTCAGATCACTTGAATCTTCTGTATACGAAGAAAGTACACCATACATTTTCCTTAAAAGATGTATATCAACTCTGACACCTTTCTGCTTAATATATTCAAGTAAATTTTGAAAAGATGAAAATTTCATAGGTATCTATTATATACGATACACCATTAAAAAACAGAAGGTTTTAGATCTATTATTCTAAATTCAATCTTAGACACATTCCCCCATACATTTTTATTTAAAGAGAAAACAATATCAATATATGCAAGAGTTGATAGAATATCTGTAGTTAAATTTGGGGTAAACCATATGGCATCAAAAATACTATCTCCATCTTTATCAGTCAACTTCATCTTTAAAAATTCATTTGATTTACCTACATTATATGCAGATAAAATTTTAACCCCCTGCATTAAAAAAACAGGAATAGGATTTCCCTTTCCGAATGGTGACAATGTATTAATTTCGTCATATAAAGATTCATTTACATTTGACATAGAAACAACATCATCTATATTAATAGTTTTCTCCTTTGTAACATTTTTAAAAAATTGACTAGCATCTGTCTCTAAGGATTTTTTCAATATTGGTATATTTTTTTGTTTTATCTGAAGCCCAGCAGCAGCAGTATGTCCCCCAAACCCCTCAAGTAGAGATGAATTTTTCTCTAAGTAATTAACTATATTGAATCCATTTACACTCCGCGCAGAACCTATGTATAAATCTTTTGTTTTTTTTGTAAGAACTATTGATGGTCTATTTGAAACTTCTGTTATTCTTCCTGCAACAAGTCCAATAATGCCTTCATGCCAGTCATCTGAGACAACAAGATTAAAATCTAGACTACTATCAATCTTTGGGATAATACTAGAGAGAGTATCCTCTAATAATTTTTTTCTTTCTTTGTTAAGATTATCAAGTTTTACAGCCAAAAGATGAGCATATTCTTCCTTTTTAGTACTAAGAAGTCGCAATCCATCAAACGCATCATAAATTCTACCACTAGCATTTATTTTAGGACCCAGTATATACCCTATATGGTATACATCTACAAAATCAATATTTGATATCTCCATTAATTTGGCTATTCCAACTCTTTTTTTACTATTAATAACCTTGAGCCCAGATTTTACAAAAGATCGGTTTTCTGATTTTAAATCAACAATATCACAAATAGTAGATAATGCTACTAAGTCCATATATTCTGTAGTATCTAAATTACCAGAAATAGCCTGAATTAACTTATACGCAACTGCACTCCCTGTAATTTCTTGAAAAGGGTATCCTCTTTGAGGATGTATAATAGCAAAGCAATCTGGCAATTCATCTTTTGGATGATGATGATCTGTAACGATAAGATCAATACCAAGTTTTTTTATATGTTCTGCAACAGATACAGCAGTAATGCCACAATCAACTGTAATTATTAAAGATGTACCGTCTGAAATAAATTTATCTACCTGTTTTTGTGAAAGACCATAACCGTCATTAAATCGTGATGGGATAAAAGGAATCACATTGGCATGCATTTTTGTATATAAATAATCCCAGAGTATTGAGACTGCACATATCCCATCTACATCATAATCACCATAAACTAGTATCTTTTCACTACTAGATACTGCCAACCTAATTCGTTCTACAACCTTACCCATATCTGTAAAAAGCATCGAGTCATAATATGTGTCTGCAAGAAGAAATGATTTAGCATCATCAGGCATAACCCCCCTGTTATATAAAAGCTGTGAAGTTATTTTATCCAATCCATGATAATGAAGAGAAGGTGGAATTTTGGGTGCAATTTGCCACAAAGACATATTTTATTAAAATTTTGATCTTACAGCACTCTCAAGAGATTTATATAGATTTTTATCTTCCTTTAGTAGATCTCTCAATGCCTCCTTTCCCTGCGCAATTTGCTTATCCCCCATCTTAAACCAAGCACCTGATCTCTGAAGTATATCAAGTTTCACTGCAGTATCAATTAAAGCGCCTTCCTTAGAAATACCATACGGAAAAATTATTTCAAATGTAGCCTCTTTAAAAGGAGGAGCCATTTTGTTTTTAACAACTTTTGCAATAACTTGATGACCTATAATTTCTTCACCTTTAGTAATCCTTTCCTTTCTCCTAACATCTATTCTAACTGAAGAATAAAATTTCAGAGCATTTCCACCAGTTGTAGTCTCAGGATTTCCAAACATAACACCAATCTTCATTCTAAGCTGATTTATAAAGATAATTGTACACTTTGATCTTGAAGCAATAGATGTAAGTTTTCTCATGGCCTGACTCATAAGCCTAGCTTGAGTTCCCATTGATGCATCCCCCATCTCTCCTTCTATTTCAGATTTAGGGGTAAGCGCAGCAACTGAATCTACAACAACAATATCAATAGATCCTGACCTAATTAGAGTTTCTACTATTTCCAAAGCTTGCTCACCGTAATCAGGCTGAGATAGAAACAGATTATCAATATCAACACCAATATTCTTTGCATAATTAGGATCTAGGGCATGTTCTGCATCTATATATACTGCTCTTCCACCTTCTCGTTGAGCTTCAGCAATAATACTTAGAGCTAAAGTAGTCTTTCCACTACTTTCCGGTCCATATATCTCTACAATTCTACCTCTAGGTATTCCTCCAACCCCAAGCGCATAATCAAGAGATATTGCTCCCGTTTTGTAAACATCAACCTTTTCCTTTGGACGATCACCAAGCTTCATAATGGATCCAGAACCATATTGCTTTTCAATTTGACTTATAGCTATCTTTAAAGTTTCATCCTTATCAAAAGAAGTTGATGAACTTTGCTGCGTGTCTTTTTTAGGATCATTAGTTTTTGCCATAAATTAATATATCTAATATAAATTTCTAAATCATTATAACAAAACAAAAGTATAAATAATATCCACAAAACATATGCAAAAATAGAAAAATATGCTAGAATTCGGTGAAAATATGATACCAGAAGAATATGGTCCATCACATAATCTATCACCATCAGAAAAATTAATAGCAAGAAGACTTGATGAATTTAGAAAAGATCGTAATGATGAAACACTGCAAGATTTCCCCATTATATGTTTAATGGCATCATCGTTGGGATATATACCATATCCTGAAGAATATGCATCTGAGCTAGATATAGAAGCAATTAGATACCAAGCAACAATCTTAGCAGAGGAGGATGCAAAACAATTCCACCTTCAAGGAGAGGATCCTATAGCATTAGCACAACTATATCAGGGATTTACACAAATAACTGGACTCCAAACAAAAGGAGATGTATTTTATTGCGCACACATTACCAGAGGAGCAGAAAGAACTCACGAAACCCGATTTAGTTTTGGTCGTAAAAATAAAGCTCTTTTTGGTGAAGATACGCAACGCAGGTTATACACAGATAGAGTATGGGCATCAAAACCTTTATACGATGCAATAATGTCAAGATTTAATGTGGTAAGTGTATTAGAAGGGGGATTAAATATACGTTTCTCAAACACACCAGTTCTATATGGAACACAACTAAGATATACATACCCAACCACAATTTTAGCAAGACCACTGGCAATATAAAAAATTATCGTCCCTTTGCAAGGTTACCAAATCTAGCTTGCTCCTTAATGAATTTTAGTTCTACCTGACCCGTAGGACCGTTTCTATGTTTTGCAACAATTACATCTGCTATTCCTTTTCTTTCAGTCTCTGGTTCAAATAATTCTTCTCTGTGTAAAAAAACTACAACATCAGCGTCCTGCTCAATTGCTCCAGATTCTCTTAAATCTGATAATTGAGGAATCCTAGAAGATCTATTCTCTACTGCGCGCGAAAGTTGAGATGCAGCAATAACAGGAACTTTTAATTCTCTTGCTAAGTTTTTTAAAAATCTTGAAATTTCAGAAACCTCCTGAACTCTATTATCTGTTGGTGTTCCAGAAGCTAACTGTAGATAGTCAACAATAACCATATCAATATGATTTTCAATATCAAGCCTCCTAGCCTTCGTTCTTATCTCCATAATGGATTGACCAGGACTATCATCGATAAACAAATCGGCTTCAGATAAAATACCCATTGCATCAGCTACAGTTTCAAGTTTATCCGAATCAATGTTTCCCATTCTATAATCCCACAAATTAATTCCAACTTGAGATGATATAAGTCTGTCAGTAAGTTCTCCATTAGACATTTCTAATGAAAAAAAGGCTACAGTTTTCCTAGACTTTAGAGCTGCATGCCTTGCAATATCAAGAAGAAAAGCTGTTTTTCCAACAGAGGGTCTTGCTGCAACAATTATCAAATTAGACTCTTGAAAACCACCCAATATGTTATCCAAATCAGAAAAACCACTGACAATACCTCTAAGCTTATCTCTACTTTTCTCAACCTCTTCTGCACGTTTATAGCTTTCTTTTAAAAGATCTTTTAGTGCGACAAAATCACTTTTAATATTAGAAGATGCTACAGAAAAAAGTTTTTTTTCAGCCTCATTTATAACATCAGCAATAGAAGTATCTTCTTTAAAGGAAACATCCACAATATCCCCCGAAATCCTTATCAGTTCTCTTCTAATATATGCATCTTTAACAATATTTGAATAATACACTGCAGAAGATATACCTACATTGGATTCAACTAAAGATGCAAGGTATTCATCTCCCCCAACCTTTTCTAAAAGTTTTTTCTTCTTAAGCTGGGCCTTAAGTGACATTATATCTATCGGAGAACCTTCAGAAAAAAGTAATAGAATAATTTCATAAATTTTTTGATTTGACAAGGAATAAAAGAATTCTGGTTTTAAAATTTCAACAACGTCAAGCAGGATATCTTTTGAAAGAAGTATAGAACCAATAACAAATTTTTCAGCGTCAGTGTTTTGAGGAGGAACTCTATCCATTAAAAAAGCAAGATTTAATAAAATACAAATAGAGTATATCAATTTCCAGAATAGTATAAAAGCTACAAATATTAAAGCATCTCTGATGCATCTTTATCAAGAATAAAAGTTACATCGGGGTGATACCTTAAAAAGGAAGCTGGCGCATCTGTCCCTATATGACCATTAATAACCCTATTTATTCCCCATGCTTTATTTGCACCTTTTGCAATTAATATAATTTTCTTAGAGTTTAAAATATTAGAAATCCCTTGAGTAATAGCACCAATAGGCATATCCTCTTTTTTATTAAAAAATTTTAAATTTGTATTATAAGTTTCTTGACTTAAAAGCACATACCTCGTTTTAGAATTATAATCAGAACCGACTTCATTGAAACCAATATGGGCAGTCTTTCCTGGACCAATACCTAATACAGTAAGATCAGATTCCCCATATTTGTCCAGTAAATTATTGTACTTTTCAGACTCAAGATTTGGGTCATTAGCTTCACCATTAGGGATAAATCTATTACTGCAAGGAGAGTCAATTTTATTAAAGAAATTGGTATTCATATAATAATAGTAACTAGAAGGAGAACTTTTCTTAATAGGCCAATATTCATCAAGATTAAAAAATATTGAAAACCTAAAACTAATTTTTCCTTCACTATATGCATCAGAAAGAAGAGTATACATTCCCAAAGGTGTACTCCCAGTGGGTAAAGTAATAACAGAATAAGGTTTAGACCCTACCTGGTTGATAACAAAGGAAGAGGCATACTTATCAACATCAGAATCATCATCAAAAATTTTTACATTGGGAGAATATATTTTCATCAATTGTTTTTTAAGACAACAACCCTAGTCTCAAAATCTTCATCCTGAAACATATTAGTATCTACTTTTAGAGACTCTACCTCTTCATGAGCGCCACCAAATTCATTTAAGAAATCACTCAAAGGAGCTAAAGGAATTTCTAAATTTCCTGTTTTATAATGCATTGGAATAATAATATTAGGATTGAGCTGATTTATTATATTAACTGCATCTTTTGCATCAATTGTAAAATTACCTCCAACAGGAACAAAAAGAACATTTACAACTCCAAGATCATCAACTTGCTCATTAGATAACTCCTTCTCCCCTAAATCCCCAAGGTGTACAAAGTTAATATCATTAAAGTTGAAAGAGTACATGACATTTTCTCCCCTCTCTTTACCTTTAACATTATCATGAAAAGACAAAACTCCGCGAACTAAGATGTTTGAAGAATCATACTCTCCAGGATGAGATATTACATAGGTACTATCAGAAGCAAAATTTCTATTATTATGATCATGATGTTCATGAGAAATTAAAAGAACATCAACTTTATCCTTCAGAGTGGGAACACTTAAGCCACCAATAGCATTATATGGATCAATATATAGAATTTTATTCTTGTCAAAAACTTTAAAAAAAGATTGTCCAAAATATGAAATATTCACACTGTCTTTCATAATAGATATAGTATAACAAAATATATCATATGCATCAAACCATACTGATTATATATCGACTAAATTCACATACATTTCATGGGCAGAATGAACACCATGAACAAATGCCTGGAAATTTCCATGTAGTACAAGGAGCTCTTCTTTCCTCATCTTTTGTACAGGTCTAAAATCATCAAGATCAACTACCTTATCACCACCATAAAAATCAGAGTAATCATGTAAATTATCATGATACCTCCTCTGTATTTCTCCCACTTCGCGAGATATAAAATCATCATAATCTCCCTGAGTCATATGCAAATGGAAATCTTCTAATTTTCTATCTACATTTAATTTCAAATTATCAGAAAAAACAATCAGCCTTCTATCTTCCTGTGATAAGATAGCAGGAACATATAAATTATATCTACCCAAAAATTCATGGGAAAATGCAAAAACACCATTTTCTTGTACTGCTTGAAAGACACCCCCTACAGTAGTTCTCAGATAATTAAATCCCAGCCGTCTTGCTACACCAGCAGTACTATTAACTGGCTTATTTTTTAATTTTTGATTATATAGGCTCATTTCATTGAGACCTCTACTAACAGCTAAAAAATCAGCACCACTCAATTCATATTTACCTGTACTATTAATTCCTTCCATATCTAATAATATATTATACATCATTATATAAATTTATCTTTTGATTTAGGTAAATTATCTGTTATAATGTCATGTATGAAAAAAAATATACATCCACAATATGGAGAGTCAGCTGTTGTATGCTCCTGTGGAAACAAATTCACACTTTATTCTACAGCTCCTGAAATGAGAGTAGAACTTTGCTATAAATGTCACCCATTTTATACAGGAGAACAAAAAATAGTGGATACGGCAAATAGGGTAAAGAGCTTTGAAACTAAGAGAAAAGAAGCTCAAAAAATACAAGATGCAAAGATAAAGCAAAAAGAAGAAAGGAAGGAAAAAGATAAAAAGAGAGATAACCGATCCCCTCAAGGTCCAATGACACTTAGGGACATGATGCAGGCACTACAAAATAAAAAATAAACATGGACTTTGCAAAGTACCAATACTTTCAAAAAGAACTCGAAAGATTAAATCAAGAAATTCAAAACAATCCCACATCAGAAATCTTTGAACAATATAAAGAAGCTCAGGGATATATATATAATTTTGATTTAATAGAAAAGCTAAAATCTCAAATAGAATCTAACACTCGCCTATATAATGGAGAGTTTGATAATCTTGCACGAGAAGAAAATCAAAGAATAAGCAATGAAATCAAAGAAATAGAAAATCAATATTCACCAAAAAACCAAGAAGATAAGAAATCAATCATAATGGAAATCCGACCAGGAACAGGAGGGGAAGAGGCATCCCTTTTTGCAAAAGAGATATATGATATGTACATCAATTTTGCAATATATAAAAATTGGAAAATAAAAAACATAGAAGTGAATATTAATCAATCGGGAGGTCTACGTCTTGCAATTTTTTCAATAGAGGGAGATGATGTATACAAATATTTAAAGTATGAAAGCGGAGTTCATAGAGTACAAAGAATCCCTAAAACTGAAAGTAGTGGCAGAATACATACATCTACAATATCCGTAGTTGTTATGCCTAAGGTTAGTAACAAGGAAGTAAGCATAAAAAATGAAGATTTAAGAATAGATGTATTCAGGGCATCAGGAGCAGGGGGTCAACATATAAATAAAACAGAAAGTGCAGTTAGAATCAAACATATTCCTACAGGTATCATTGTCTCTTGTCAAGAAACAAGATCTCAAATACAAAATAGAGAACTAGCATTAGAAATATTAAGATCCAAAATTTATGAACAACAAAAGGAGCAAAGAGAAAAGGAAACATCAAATATACGGAAAGAACAAATTGCTGACTCAAAAAGATCAGAGAAGATAAGAACATACAATTTCCCTCAAGATAGAATTACAGACCATAGAATACAAAAATCATTTTTTGGTATTTCTAGTATTATGGAAAAAAATTTTGAAGAAATAATAGAGGAACTCATAAAAAGTGAAAATAATTGACATATTTAAACTTCAAAATAAAGATAAAATAGAAATAGCAAAAAGTGTATTTAAAGATGTTTACACAAATGCAAATTACACACTAAAACCTTCTGAGAGAAAAAAAATAAAGGCATATTTTAAAAGGTTAGATAAAAAAGAACCAGTAGAGTACATACTAAAAAAAGCAAATTTTTATGGAAGAACATTCTTTATTAATAAAAATGTACTTATTCCAAGAGTTGAAACTGAAAATATAATTCCACACCTAATAAAATTTGATAGCGTAATAGACATAGGAACAGGATCTGGAGCAGTAGGAATAACGGTTAAAAAGGAAAACCAGAGTATTAATGTCCTAATAAGCGACATATCAATAAAGGCCATATATATTGCAAGAAAAAATGCACAAGGAATGGATATAAAAATAATTCACACAGACCTTACAGACAAGATTCCTATTAATGAATATAAATGTATATTCGCAAATCTTCCTTATATATCCGATATGAATGCATTAGAGGAATCTGTAAAAAATTACGAACCACACATAGCATTAGATGGAGGATTGGATGGTATAGAAATAATTCTTAGATTAATTAAAGAATTGCATACAAAAAAATGGAAGGGTACACTATTATTAGAAATGGATCCACAACAAATAGCTATTATCAAAGAAAAGAAAGAAATTATCAAAGATCAATTTGGTTACAATAGATTTATAAAGATTAATTACTAATTTGATAATATAGACTCAGCCTTTTGAAGTTGAGTATCAATTCCTTTTTTAAAATCTTGAGAAGAAAGAGTAACTTTAACATTAGGGATAATAGGATTAGATTGAGTAATCCATCTTCCGGAAGGTAATAACCAATGTACTATCGTCAGAATTAAAATTGATCCGTCAGAAAATGTAAATACATTCTGAGCTGTCCCTTTTCCATATGTATTCTCCCCTACAACAGTAGCCCTATGATAATATTGAAGAGCACCTGTTAATATTTCGGCTGCAGACGCAGTACCTCCATTCACTAATATAACCATAGGAACATTTTGTAAATTTCCCTGATAATTTGTATCAAAGAGATTAATACTCCCATCTCTATTTTGTTGTTTTGCAACAAGTGAGCCTTCTGGAAGAAATTCACCAGCAGCATATACTGCTGCCTGAAAATACCCCCCAGGATCACCACGTAAATCAAGAATAATTCCTTTAGGATTCATTTTCTCAACTTTTGACATAGTTGAATTAAAATTATTCTCCCATACAGAAAGTGAAGAATCGGAAAACCTCAGAATATTTACATCAACAATACCGTTAGGAAGAGATTGAATTGACATACTGGAAACATTAACAGGCTCTCTTTTTATTTTGTAATAAGAGATACTAGAATCTGAATTTTCTAAACCCAATGTCACATAAGTTCCAGAAACACCCCTAACCATAGAGACAACATCGTTAATATTTCTAACATTTTTAGATGATCCATTAATAGATACTATGTAATCGCCAACAGGAACATGACTAGAAGCTGCAGAAGTATTTGCAAGTACTTTTTCAATTTGTACATACCCACCAGAATTATATCCAAGAGAAACGCCAATACCTGCAAAAGATGTTCCATCTAAAACATTATAATATTGTTTTGCCTCTGAGGGATCGTAAAATTCACTATGAGGATCTCCAAGAGAAGCAACCATACCCTCAATAGCGCCATAATAAAGATTACTGTTATTGACATTAGAGTAAAAGTATTGTGTCTTTATTATATTAACTACCTGATTGAAAAGATTAGAAACACCATTAACCTGTATAGTCCCATTCATACTTTCGGCAAAATTTACTATAGAATTTTTCCCCATAGGAAAATTATTTCCTGCCCAATAACCTATTGCCACAGCAACAATTATAAGAATAACGAAATTCAAAGTGGAACTGAAAAAATTTTTCATAACCCCTAGATTATACCAATAACATCAAACAAATGTACATCAACCTCACTTCCAGAGGAGAGGGTTACTGTTAGCATATTATTACTATCATTAATATTTGAAATTACCCCAGTCTGCCCCCATACTGGAAAAGAAAAAATTTGCACAATATCATTAATTTTAGGGCTCCTAATAAAAGATGATTTTATATCCTCAGTTGAATTTTCACACGGTATTACAAAAGCAGAAGTGTCTTGCTCAATTAAAGAAAGTTTACCATCAAAATTCTTAAGCTCATTTATAGTAGTATCAGAGATCTTGCCAAAGCCATCAATTATTCCAATACTTATTGAAGATGCATTTATTAGGTCTTCAATATTTTCATTATCAAATATTTCAATACCTGCTCCAATAATACCAGATGCGCCAACTGCTACCGATTTTTTTATAGCTTCCCTAGTAATATATCCTCCAACATAAATTATTTTATCAATACAACTAGCATTAATATTATCAATGTCCATATACCCCCTATCATCAGCAATATACTTAAATTGAGCTTCAACACTATCTCCAAGTACCATAGATAAATTCACTCTTGCAACAGATGTTTCTATAATAACTTTATCATCAAAGATATCTACAATATCACCATCAAGCATAGATTTAATGGTAACATCCTCTGGAAAAGATTTTATTAGAATAACCCCATTATTCAACGCAGAAAAATCAACTATGCCTTCAACTGGAGAAGAAAGATTAAAAGACCCTTTTTTAATTAGAGAATCACCTTTTAAAACTAACTCCCCATCAACTCTACATATATATTTTTCTATCTTCTGAATATTAGAAAATACATCATTCAATTTTATTTTATAAACCATCTTACTAATATTGCCACTAGCAATTATTGTATCTTTAGAAACACTATCACCAATAACAACCTTAATATGCGCACCATCCTTATTCTGCCTAGCATATCTGTATTTGTTAATATATCTAATTTTTTTTATAAAAGGCATATTCATAAATTAAAAAGATAAAGGTTCTAAATTTTCAGTCCATTTATTAATAAAATTATTATCAGATGCAACATCTTTGGCATCTACAACAATATCACCTTTGGCAATAAACTCAACATCATTTCTCTTTGATCCAATCAGGGCATGAGGAGGGAGTTTAATAATAATATGAGCAGGCGAGGTAACAGGAATATTTAAAATATTACCTTTTTCCAGCTTTACATTTCGAATACTAGAATCATCAACAATCTTAACCTGTACATATTCTTTATCTCTAAATCCTTTTTCAAAACTAATCTTAAATATGTCAGCAGCATGTACTAAGTTTTCATTAAAAAATTCTTCTGATGATATGGCAGATAAAAGAGGAAATGAATTTGATTTATCAATGTATAAACTTGCAAAACCAAAGGAAGAAAGTCCATACAATAAAGAAAATATAGACTCATTAACATCAGAAAAAAATTGCACAAAATCTCCTGTTAAAACAATAATAGGAAGTTCTCCATTTGTTTCAATTTGAAAATCTGATAATAAAGATTTCATTAGCATTGCAACAATAGGCATAGCAAAATACTCTCTGCCTGTATATGGAAATTTTGCAATAGCATTGTAAATATTAAATTTTTTAATTTTAGATAAAGATAATATTAATTCGTCAAAATTTTTTCTTTTAAAAAATTCTGTATATAAATCATCAAAATTTTTATTCAGTACATATTCACCTGTTCCCGAAGAAACAAAAATACTATCACGGGATAAATACATTACATAACATTTTGAAGCATTAAATTTTGAAGCAAAGTATATTGCAACATTCGATAAAAATTGAGAATTAATAATATACACAGATTGAGTAATTTTCAAAAAATACTTTTTATACGCAGAAATGGATGAATAAATCTCTATATAAGGATCAGTAATGTCCACCTCAGAAGAACTTAACTTTATAAAATCAGAAATAAAACTAATTTTATCAAAAAATGTATTAAAAAATTCTTGAGGAATAGGGATTTTCAATATATAGGATTTAATATTCTTAGAAGGAATATATGATGTAATATAAAAATTATCTAATACTATAAAGAGTATTTGTTTTTTTGCAGAAACTTTTAAATTACCTTCCATTTTGGGCAGAGATTTATTAAGCTTAATCCTTAAGTACAAAAGGAAGCAAAGACATTTGCCTTGCTCTTTTTATAGCTACGGTAACAACTCTTTGATGCTTACTACAATTTCCTGTTTTAAACCTTGATATAATTTTACCTCTTCTTGAAACAAACTTTTTTAACTTGTAAACATCAATAAAAGATATATCAGATATACCTGCCTGACATAAAGAACATTTAAGGTACTTTCTTATTATTTTCTTTTTCTTCTTATGTTTTGATTTTTGTGTTGTAAATGCCATAATTAAAATGGTAAATCATCAATTGAATCTATTTCACTCTCTTCAGCTACTGTTTTTTTTGCTTTTGTATCATCTTCTTCTTTTGAATTCATGGATTCATCACTCTTTCCTCCATCCATTTCCGATTCAACATTCTTAGGAAGAGGAGATAGTATTTTCATATCATCAGCCCTAATCTCCGTTCTATTTCTCTGTATCCCATCTTTTTCCCATTTTCTTGTTCTAATTTCACCTTCAATGTATACCTTCATCCCCGTTTTTAAAATTTGAGAACATATCTCAGCCAGTTTATTCCATGTAACAATATTATGAAATTCAGCAATCTCCTGTACATTACCATCAGAATCCTTCCATGTACTATTTGTAGCAATACTAAATGTACATACAGCATTACCTTTTGGAGTATATTTAAGTTCAGGATCCCTAGTTAAATTACCAATTAAAAGTGCTTTGTTTAACGATCTAGATGCCATATATATAAAATAACTAAAATAAAATATTAACTAACAGTTGGGACTTCAGAAAAATTATTAACATTAAAAAAACCAATTCTTAAAATTTCAGGAATAATCCCAAATGCCTTCATTGCCTTTTCAAAATCATCTCCAGAAAAATTTTGATAAATAAGGTTATAAAACACAAAATATCCTTCTTTATGTTTCTTAACTGGATAAGATAAATATTTCTTTCCCCATACGTCTCTTTTTGCTAGAGACATACCTGTATCCTCCATTATTTTTTCAACTTTACTTTGGATGCCAGATCTTACATTCTCTGGAAGAGAAGATTTTAAAATCAACAACATCTCATATTTTCTATCTTTTCCTTTCATAAACAATTTTACTAACCTAGTTAGAGAATATACCATACAAATCAGGTTTTATCAATTCCCCAAAACATATGTTATACTTGCAGTTTATGATCAAACTTAACATTTATACATTCCGAATTATAAACAATCTTGCAACAAATAAAATAGTAAATGCAATAATTGCATTCTCAGCAGCAAACCTTATATATATTTTCCTTGCCTCAACAGTGTTGATATATTTTATAAAAACCCCTATATCAAAAATAGATAACAAAAGAGTTTTCTTTTATTCACTATTCTCAAGTATTCTTGCGCTAATCCTAAATATCATCACAGGTAAATTTTACTATGAAAAAAGGCCATTCTTAGCATTAAAATATGTACACCAATTAATTTATCACAAAATAGACAATTCATTTCCATCAGATCATGCCGCAATTACTTTTGCAATCGCTATATCAATATATATGTATAACAAAAAAATAGGAATCCTCTTCCTTATTGCAGCAATATTAATAGGATTCTCAAGAGTATTTTCAGGAGTACATTACCCATTGGATATAATAGTGGGAGCAATAATAGGAATAATATCAACTTTTATAATTTATATATCGAAAGAAAAATTAGAAAATCTAATAAAATTTTTTCTAAGAATTGTAAAGATATTTGAATATAAAGTTAAAAACACAAAATAAACTTATTCTAATATATATAGCTAGCATTACATAAGCCGAATTCTGTTTTATGCAATTATCTATCTTGAAAATATGATACTTTCATATTTTTCCATGCGTTGGTAATATCCAACTTGCTGGGGATGGAGGTTACAATGCCATCATAAATCACTTTTGATGCGGTAGTCTCTTACACTACCATTTCACCCTTACTTCCTTTCGAAAGCGGTATACTTTCTGTTGCCCTAATCGAAAGATTTCTCCTTCCTCTTCGTTAAAGAGCACCCACTTCACTAAATTAATAGTGCCAGTTCGGACTTTCCTCACCCTACAAATAAATCTATAGAGCGTAAATTGCATGTAATACTAGCAAATTCAATTATACCATCTAAAGAGCAATCTGTGATATATGAAAAATATTCCTTAAAGCAAGATCAAAACTGAAATTACCTGTATATACGGAAACAACAAAAATAATTGATAAAGCAATAATAATATAAATGAAACTCCAAATAAGGCCACTTTTTACATAAGAATAGTCTATAGAAGAAGTATGGATAGAATTATCGTTTTTCAAAATTTTGGAATTTGCTTTCAATATCTCTATTTCTGATCGTAGATTTTTAGTATTTGCCATTTAAAAAAATATTTGCTAACAATTAATATTAGACATTATACTATAATATTCAAGGAAAATATAAATATGCAAGAAGTAAATTTTAATGCAAAGGATTTAGTAGATAAGGAAGAAAATAGCGTAGAAAATGTATCTCCAAAGATACCTAAGCAGTCAAAGTTTAAAAATTGGTACAACAATCTATCATCAAATCAAAAAGTAGTTTTCTTTGCAGTACTAATGTTAGGGATTGCATTTACTCTTGGAATTATAACTTTTGTATGGATACTTATAAGAACCAATTTTATAAAAACACATAATACAATAACTACAACAAAAGTCAGTACCCCAATATCACCAAAAAAAACAACAAAAAAACCAGTACAAGAATACCAGGATCCTCTTGATGGAGTATATGTTACTAATCAATCAATACTACAAAAACCACCTCTTGCAGTTATGATAGAAAATTATTATCCAGATGCAAGACCACAAATGGGACTTGATGAAGCAGACTTAGTATATGAAAATCAGGTAGAAGGGGGAATTACAAGATTTATGGCAGTATTCCTTGCAAATAGCCCTACTATGGTTGGACCAATAAGAAGCGCACGAGAATACTATATTTCATGGGCATTAGGAATTGGTGCTATATATACTCACTGGGGAGGAAATATATATGCTCTGCAAGAACTTCAAAATACAAGTATTCCAAGTATAGATGGGATAGACTTTGGTGCACCCGATTGTGCAACTTCAGGATATACATTCTGTAGGTCATCTCAAAGACTTGCACCTCACAATGCATATGGAAATACAGCAAGCATATGGAGTTATGCCAAATCACAAGGGTTGTATTCAGCATCAGACGCACAGTTAGCAAGTAATGTAACACCATACAATTTTGCAAACACACCAAAACAAAGTCTACTTGGAGCAAATGGATCATCAATAAATATAACATTTAGTGCTGACCCAGATTATAACGTTCAGTGGATATACGACCAATCAAATAACGACTATATAAGATACAACGGAGGAACTTTGCAGTACGATGCATCAAACAATCAAGAAGTTGTAGCAAAAAATGTAGTAGTTATGGATGTATCAGGATCAGAATCATCATACCCTGGAGATGGAACAACAGAGCCATACTCTCTAATATGGATATTAAACACAACAGGTTCTGGAAAAGCAACAATATTTAATAATGGGCAGGAAATACAGGGAACCTGGACAAAAAGTTCAGATACTACAAGAATGACATTTACAGATTCGAACGGAAATCCAGTCACATTCCAAAGAGGAACTATATGGTTTGAAATATTACAACCTCAAACAGGATCATTTACATATACACAGGCAACAACAAGTACAAGTAAGTAAATTATGATAGAAAAATTTTTTATATCAAAAGTCAGAGTAAAAATACTAAAACTATTTTTACTACACATAAACTCAACCTACCATGTAAGAGAGATAGTGAGACAACTTAACGAAGAAATAAATGCAGTAAGAAGAATATTAAAGGCACTCGAAGAAATAAAATTCTTAGTATCTGAAAAAAATGGAAACAGGGTATATTATTCCTTAAATAAGAATTTTGTATTTTTTATGGAGTTATTTTCTTTGATAAATAAAGAATATGGCATAGGAGGAAGAATAATAAAGCATAAAGGTAAAATTGGAAGTGTAAGAATAGCATTACTGTCAAACTCATATATAAATAATAAGAGAAAAAATCCTCAAGAAATTGATCTCCTAATAATTGGATCCAATATTAATTATGTGTACTTAGAAAAAATCGTAAAAGACGCAGAAGATGAAATTGGTAGAGAAATAAATTATACATACTTATCTCCAACCGAATTTGAGAATTCTAAAAAGAAGAATGAGCTTTTTATATCAAATGTTATCTTTAAATCCAAAGTAATACTTATTGGAGATGAAGAAGATCTATATAAATAAAAATTTACTTTCGTAATCCCAATACGGTAAACATATCCTTTGAAACACCATCATCATTACTGATTTCTAATTTTTTGTTAGGTAGCGAAAATGAAAAAGTTGAACCTTCTCCAACTTTACTGCTTACCCAAACCTTACCACCATGTCTTTCTATTATTCCTTTTACAACATATAAACCTAACCCAGTACCACCAGGTCTAACTAGTAAGTGCTGAGGATCACTAGGATCCCCTGTATAATTATGTAACCTATGGAATTTCTGGAATAGAGTTGCAATATCTTCATTTTTAATTCCAACTCCCTGATCTTTAACATGTACAATAACATCTTTGTCATTCTTCTCTGTACTCACTTCAACTGTACCATGCTCAGAATATTTAATTGCATTGGTAATAAGGTTTCCTATTACCTCTTCTATCTTTGTTTTATCAGCAACAGACATTCCAACATGACCAACTATTTGCTTTAACTGAATACCTTTTACATCAGCATCTTTTTTAAATGCATCTATCTGGGAAGAAATCATTGCATCAATGTCAACATACTCTGGAAAGATACTCATATCCTCTTTTCCCAATCTTGAGGCTTCAAGTAGAGTATTTACTATTCTTATTTCATTTTCTATACTCTCAACAGAACGTGAAATATACCTTTCTAACTTATCAATTTCATCCTTGTCTTTTTTATCAGAAATTTTCAACTTATCTATAGAAGATTTAGCCATATAAACATTCCCCTTAACAATGCTAGCAGGAGTTCTAAGTTCATGAGAAGCAATTGATAATAAGTCGTCCTTCATTTTATCAACTCCTTTCATCTCTTCATTTGCCTTTTCCAAATCTCTATTTTTTCTTTCCAATTCATAAGTAGCTTGGTTAATTCTATCTTGAAGACCACCAATAAGGCCTAATTTTTGAAATGTAATAAATAGATATTTTGAGATCCTACGCAATACTATTTCCTCCTCAGTACTGAAAGGAGTAAGGTCTTTCTTAGTATGAATATATATCTCTACCTCTTTACTTTTAAGAACAACAGAATACCCAGATTCCATCAAACGAGATACAAGATTAACTTCATCCCAACTTAATCCTAATGATTTACTTCTGTAAAATATTTGCTCTAAAAATAAAATACCACCAAAACGACTTGTAAGTAATGAAAATGCTTCCAAATTATCTCCAACACCAACACTTTGATGTTGATTCAAATAAATATCAACAGAATCAACCCCAAAAGATTTTTTTAAAACTTCTTTTATTGCATTAGTAACATTATTAACATCAACTTCAACAAGAAGATAATCTTCAAAATCATTTAATTCACTATCAATTTTAAGACTATAATCTGAAATATGGCTTATCTCTACAAATAAATAAACAAAGAGAAAAGCAATAAAACTTCCAAATATATATGATCCAGTAGCAAATACACTATGAAATAATGCTTTTTCTAGTAACGTAATTGCATAAAAAGTTGCATAACTTAAAATAGAAAGCAAGAAGTATCTAATAATTGTTTTGATTATTACTGCTCTCCCCCAAAAACTATATTTTTGCATAAAGAAATAAAACATTCCAAAAGAGAGAACTAATCCATATGGCCCAATATATATATATTTATAATTTGTAAAAAATGGAAGGATAATATTAAAAAGAATGCCTGTAGTGACTGCAGGAACAACTGAAAGTATTATATAGAAAACTTGAACTTTTAATACACCAGACCTTTCAAGATACAAAGAAAATAATTTATAAGCAAAGACTAGTATAACAAGAAGGAAGTAAGCAGAATATAGAATGTATGAAAAATTAAATTTAACAACATTATATGCAACTTCATAGACAAAACTAAAATGTGGTATTGCTAGAAAAAATGCAAATAAAACATTTACCAAAAGTAACATATATAAAGTTAAAAAATTATCTTTAAAATCGTTTAAAGAGTTTTTCCAAGATGTAATAAATTGCAGTAAAAACACAGGGATAAATAACACCACAGTATAGTGGATATAGGCCAATAAAATCTTGTCCCCTGGAAATGAGTAATATAAAGCTATAAAGAGTGGCCATATACCAGCACAAATCCAAGCAATGAAATAATACTTATAATAAGATATCCTTTGAAAAAAAGTCAGTGTAATTCCAAAAGCTAAGCTTATAATAGAAACAACGATAAGAGAGATTATTATGTCAACCATTCCAACGTCAAAATATAAAAATATCTTAATTTTAGATAATGTTAATATATTTTAATCCTGAAGTACATACTCAATAAATACCATTCATCTCATTTAGTACTTCCAATACTTCTACAGGAACATCTACCATGCGCTCACTACCTTTCTGACTTTGATCAAATACTAACTGAAAAGAACTTCCACTAGCATTGCGATATCTACCCTTTTCATCAATATATGTAATCTGCTGAGTTCCAATTAATGGATGTATTCCTGGACGCACAATAGATCTCTCTCCTATTTGTATCCTAACAGGATCTTCAGATGCAGAGAACCTAGTATGCACTGCCACAACTACATCACCAAATTGATCATCAATAACAGGTAAGGATATCTTCCTCCCATTCCAACTGCGAAAAGAAATTTCTAATAATTCTAAACCTCTCTTTTCTTTAAATTCAGAGAATGTTTCTCCTCCATACTTATTATGAAAATAAAAATCAAATAATCCCCAATATCCCTGCCTTCCAATTTGATTTAACTCTAACAATCCTTTAGCTCCAACATGTAAACTTTCTCTACCATGGTTAAAAACTGTGTCCAAAAAACGCATACCCGGGTTTTTCGGGTCATTAGGATCAGGATAACCTACACGAAACTCAGCAACATGTTCAAAAGGAACACTATGTAGAGTTTCTCCATGCGTCTCTGCTAAACTCATATAATAAATTATATCACAATAATTATATTTTACAAAAATATTAAATATATTCTACATATTAATAAAAATAATATTGCTACTATGGCACATATATTCCTAAAACAATATTTACAAAAAACAATTTACAACTAATTAGTATTATTTCTATAAGATAAACCTAAGGAACCTATAAGGATAAAACTATTTCATATAATCTCTATACAATCCAACATCGAAATCTGTTGTTGGCATAAATTGCATAATATAAAATCTATTGTCTAGTAACAATGGAAATTGACTTATCGAAAATGAAATCTTACCAATATCAGGATGATCATATACGAAAGGTACATGATGCACCCTCAAATTTGAAACTGCAAATTTCTTTCCAGATTTAAACATTTTCCTAAAATTTGGTTCATTTGCTAACCTATTAAAAACTTCCTCCAAGTTTGGATTTGAAACCATTTCTGGTATTAAAATATTAGTATTCACAGCTAAATATTGTGCCAATTCTTTCCAATTTAAAAGTCTATTCTTTAAGCCATATTCAGGAAAAAATATCATTTCAAGATAAGAAATCCTTTGCAGAGTAGCTTCCTTTAATTGAGTATTACTCTTTAGGAAAAATCTATAAACTTTATCATTGGTATAAATAAATTTACGAGAATATTCCAGCATTGTAGGAAAAGGATAAAGATCAACCTCCCTCTGATACAACTTAATCATTTTTTGCAAATATTTAGAATTAACACGAGGAATATATTCATCATATTCAAATTTTTTAAGAAGGAAATTTATTTCGACACTAGTGAGTTCTAAGGCTTTACATATACGAATTAATGTTTTTCTTGAAGGAATAACTTTTCCACTTTCTATACGTGATAGAGTAGATGGATTTTCCCACCCAATCTTTAAAGCTAAATCTAACTGACTTAAAGGAATAAAATTTTTAGAATATGCCCGAGATCTGAGCTTTCGTATAATATCACCAACACTACCTTTATAAGCATCTATTGGCATTAGTTATTGATCCTCCTAAATTGTCATAATTATATCACAGTACCTTGTTTTTTCATTTGCCAACCTTAGCAAATTACAAAATAATTATTTGCTACACATAGCAATGATAAATTGAATGCATTGAGCAATAATTACATATTATGGAGGAAAGAGAGGAAACAATAGACTCACTATTAACTATCACAACACCAAGGCTCATTTTACGTGAAGCATCTCCTGAAGATATTCCTGTCTTATACAAATGGAGAAATGATGAGAGATTCCAAGCTTTATGTTCAGTCAGAAGAACAAGTATTGAATATGAAAATTTCGTTAGAGAGATAAATAATGACCTTTCAAATGACAGATTGATGCAAATGATGATATACAGAAAAACTCAAGAGGCTGCAATAGGTACTGTCTATGCATACGAATATAATCCTACTGACCAAAATATTTTTATCACTATCTATTTAGAAAGAAAATTTGAAAGGTTAGGCTATGGAGTTGAGACAATATATGCATTTGGAAGATATTTATTTGAAACATTAGGCTTATACAAGATTTATATAGAAATATATGAATACAACAAATTATCCCTTAGCACTGCTCAAAATTTACAATTTAGCGAAGAAGGTCATTTTTTAAAACATAGACAATTTAATGGACAACGCTGGGATTTATATAGATTTGCTCTTTATCAAGAAGATGCAATAAAAATACAAAGGTATATGAAATACTGGAACAATAGGACAACCTCACTTATTGGCAATACATAAGACAAACAATAAAAGTTATCATTTTTAATTTTTGATACTTACAACATCCTCCTTTCCCTTGAAAAATATTGTAATTAGTTTTTGAAATAGATAAAAATCAACCTTTTCTTCATATGGATTATCTAATACAGAAACTTCCCCTTCAAAGAAATTTAATTTACCCTCACTAGACATTTGCTTTGCACCTTCTATATCATAAATATTATCAAAGAAATCATAAAATAATATATTATACTTGAACAATAATTCCTTTAATCCATCACAATACTTCCTCCATTGATAAAAATTAAGAGAAGATCTTAATTCTATAAAGTAATGCTCAACTATTTTCCTATTTCCTATACTCATTAAATCTGATATAGTTACAATATTTTCTTTTCCTTTAAAAAATCTCTTAATTATTTTTTTGAATAAAATTAAATCAACTTTGGCTGCAGGCTGATATGGATTATCCATAACAGAGACAAAACCTGCAAAAAAATTTAACTTTTCTTTACTTGCAATTTTCTTTCCAATATTTATATCAGGACCATTATAATCATTAGTATGACTATCGTAAAAATTATCAAGTAATATATTATATTTGTAAAAGAGTTCTTTTAATGAATCACAATACTTCTGCCATTTATCATAATTCATAGAAATACTTAACTCTATAAAATAGTATCGGATTTTTTTCCTATGTTTTACATTAGTTAAATTCTGTATATACATAACCTTTTCTTTATTTTTGAAAAACCTTTTGACTAATATTTGGAATAAATAAAAATCAATTTTTCCATATGTAAAATAAAAAGAACCTTCAAAAAAGTCTAATTTGCCTTCAGATGCTTTTTGCTTTCCCACTGCTACTCCACGGTTATTATTATAACCTCCCTGACTATTATGAATATCATTAATAGAAATATTATATTCAGATAGGAATTTATTTAAATCATCACAATAATCCTTCCATTTGTCATAACTCAAGGAAGAACGTAATTTTATAAAATAATACCCAAAACGCTTAGTATTTTTCATATCTGTTAAACATAATACATGTGAAATAGACTCTTTCCCTTTAAAAAAATCTTCAACTAGTTTTTTAAATAAAGCAAAATCTACCAACTCATAACGAGATTTCTCTTGCTCATATATAAAGCCTTCAAAAAAATTTAACTCACTCTCGTTATAGTTTTGCCACTCAAAAATTTTTTCAAAATTATCATAATTATGAAAGCCATTATCATAAAAATCATCAAGCAATATATTATGTTTCAAGAGAAATTCTTTTAATCCATTACAATACCCTTGCCACTCATCATAATTTACAGAACTGTTCAACTTTATTAAATAATGCCCAATATTTCTTTTCATATTCATATATTCTACACTTTGTAATATTATTATATATTATGGAAAGGGGAACAAAGATTAATATGTTTAAAACATATTAAAACTTCGTTCCCCAGTCCTTTAGACAGGACCAGTTCCTCCTTTTACAGAGGAACTAAGTCACTTGCCACTTGAGGGATTATCGTTCTTTTTGCTAGAACCCCACGTCCATCCATATGAAACGGACGCATCATTGGTTTTGTGACTGTAGTGACGGACACTTCCATCTGGTTTTTGGCGAGTAGCATCCTGCCACCCAACTCCATCATCACCCTTCCACCAGTGACCGCTGCCATCACCTTTAAACCCATATTCACCTCCACCAGGAAGACTATGGCGCTCATCATTAGCCACGAGCCTCTCCCCCTTATCAAAGGACTATAGACTTCCGTCTACAATTAACTTTATATAATATATATACATTGATTGCATTGCTAATGGTGGCAAATTATATTTGCCACCCATGGCAATGCGCAAATAAAGAAAGAATGTTATAAATTACTAATTTTATACTGAGGAGGTGAACACTACATAAAATGAATATCAAGAATAAGAGGCAGATAGACATTGGTTGTCAGGTAAAAATAGAAACTCCAAAGGGAGAAAAAATATATACCCTAGTAAATAACCTCGATCAATCTGCTGACGGAAAAATCACAAAGCTCTCTCCAATAGGACAAGCTATTATAGGAAAATGCATAGGGGATAAAGTAAAAGTGAATATAAACTCGAACTTAATTGAATATAAAATATTGGATATTAGAGGTTAGATTATATCTAATGAGTAAAGTATATTAGTTTTTGAATTAAACTTAATAATCTTCTTTTTCTTAATATTATCACTAATACTCAAATGTCCTAAAAAAATAAATATACGTTTTTGTATTTGAATCCAATTATATAAAAACGTTATTTCATTAAGACTTAAATAATCATTAATATTATCAATAATTATTATATTACTATCTGACAGCAGTGTACCCGCTAGCATAAATTTATAACGAGTAATTTCATTAATATTACCACTGACAGTATTATTTAAAAACGGATACAGATTTAATCCATCAACAACTTCCTCTATATAATAGTTAAAATTCCATAAATTATATATATCCATTAATATTGACATTTTTGTATACTCACTAACCCATTTCAGATCATCCAAAGTAAATTTATGTTTTACTAAGTTATATTCTAAATAAATCTTTAATAAAGGATAAAAACATACATTTAAATAATCTTTGATACTACCTTTAAAATTTGATATCAAGTTGGATGATAAATAAGAAATATTTGTATCTTGCGAAATTTTAATTTTATCTTTTAACTCAAAGTTTGCTTCTCTATTTTTAGATACAGATAATATTAGTTCAATCAGTATTCTATACATAGATAAAAATTCTTCTTCAAAAATGACTACATTATCAGAATATTGAAAAGATACTTGAGAAGCGTTTATATTATACTTGCCTCCAATATTAAATGACCCATTTAGCAAAATTCCAAAATCCATACAACTTAACAATAATATATATAACAAATTTAAGCATTGCTAGGGATAGCAAATTTTATTTGCCATCCATGGCAATGCAAATAAAAAAATTATGCACTAATATACAACTGTTCCTTGCACAAGACATACTTTTCGCTAAGGAGGCGATGCAATTTCCGAATCTTCACAAGAAAGGAGGATGAATGCTTTGTCGCATGGCAAAACAGAAGCAGATCTTCGGGAAGCCCGAGAAATCGGCAGATCAGAAACTCTCAGCCACCCTCACCACCACACCCACGGACCAGGATATGGCAGAGACCTAGAGATTCGCAATGCAGCAGGAAAAACATTCACCAAGTTCCCAGCTTCAGGCTTTAATGACAACCGCAAGGGAGATAGCGGAAAGTAACAACAAGGGATAAATTCATATCTCACAAACCAAAGGATTATTTCTTTTGGCCAAGAGTTGAATTTATCCAACAAACAGCCTAAGAGGGCAAAAGATAACAAATACGTTATCATTAGTTCTCTTAGGCCCCAATCTAATATAATAAAATTATGTATAACTTTAAAAAATTATTTATAGACATTACGTTAAATAATCAAATCTTTCCAGAGTCAAAGATAAATAGGGTTTTTAAGAAATATAAAATAGGAATTCCTAAAACAACTTTTGATTATTACAGTAGCATAAATACGCTATACTGCACCTTTGACGATGAAAAATACCTAAAAGAAATTGGGCATATATATAGCGGAAATATAAATTATGATAAACTGCAGGATTTATTTAATGAAATTAAAAACCTAAATTCAAAAAACTTATCTGAAATATACTCCCAAATTTCAAATAAAGGGAAATATGAGATGCAAAAAGCAGAAATTATAAGAAAAATATTCGAAAAGATTGCATCATATAAATCTCAAATAACAGAAGATGTAATATTAACAAATATGCAGCACCTACTCCATGATAATAATAAAATTAAAAATGATAATTTTATAAAAAAGGTTCATAATATAGTTGACATTTTATTTAATAATTCATTAAAGGAAAAAGAATACTTAAATATAGACTTGAATACCCTAGTCCAAGAAAAAATAGATAAATTTATAGAAACAAGATTACAAACAAGACAATACATAAGTCCATATTTAAATAATATTATGTTCCAAAAATCTAAAATAAAAAATATCAAAATACATAAGGATACTGATTTATCAATAATAGATAAAATAATTCAAGAATTAATATTACAAACAGAAGAACCAACATTAAATATATATCTAAAAATTAAACCATATAACAATATAGCAATAATTGGAGAAATACAGGAAGCAGAAAATGCATTAGAAAAAGAATATCCTATTTTAAATAATCACATCAAAAAAAATATATATTACTTTAACTTATATATATAAAACAAATATCTCGCAATACTAAATTAAACGTTTAATCTTATCAATAAATATTAATGCACCTTCCCTATTTGGAATTTTATAAACTTCCTGAAGTATCAAAGATAATAAACTATCTTTATCAAATATATAACCAGAAGACATATTCTGTATATTAACATCTAGCGAATTTTATGAATCTTTTGACCCAGCACCCTTAGCACCGTTTTTCCCATTAGATGCTCTCATAATTTCATTTGTAGATACCTTATTATAATATATACAGTAATAGGATTTGCTATTAATAATTTATATAGATTTTTAGCATTTTCGTAATCTAGGACTATATATTCTTTCAGACAATCATTAATATATTCTATCAAAACATCAGTATCTATATCGCAAATTAGGATATTGCCAACACCTCTTGAAAATATATTATTATATGAAGCAATAATTATCCAAAAATGGTCAAGTATTTTAACTTGTTCTTCTATTTTAATTAAGTTATCTACAAGAACTAAAATAACTTCATGCCATTGCATAAAAGGATACATTCATTTAAAATATGCACTATGACAAAGAAATCTAAGATTTATCTTATTCTCATAGTACTACTGTTCCTGCTATGTTTCTATATAGATTTACCAAAAGTTACAATAAACCTTAGCTTTATAGGAATAAAAAAAACGATAACAGTAGAACATCCTAATATAAACATACCTGGATTTCTTGTAAAATCATTTAATCCAAGTTTAGGATTAGATTTAAAAGGAGGATCAGAACTAGTACTATTGGCTGATACTTCCAAAATTCCATCATCTGAAGTTAAGAGCGCAATGAGCGCAGCTCGCAATGTTATTGCAAACAGAGTAAATCTTTATGGAATTGCAGATGCAACAGTAACAACTGCCAAATATGGTAATCAAAATAGGATTATAGTAGATTTGGCTGGTATAAAAAATTTATCTGAAGCAAAAAAACTAGTTGGGGAAACAGCAAAATTAGAATTCTTAACATTAAAAACAAATGTTCCTTCACAATTACAAAATTTACAAACCATACCTATTAGTTTCTTTAACTCTAAAACAAATCTAACAGGCTCAGATTTGAAAAATGCATCTATTGTATATGAACAAGGTAGCGCAACGCCAAGTATACAGCTTAATTTTAAAGCCGAAGGCCTTCAAAAATTGTCAACTCTTGCAAAAGCTAATGTTGGAAAACCAATAGGAATAGTACTCGATGGCAAGGTTGTCGAAAATCCAGTTATAAATAGTGACCTTGCAAATGGAGCATTTTCATCCCCTATTATAACTGGTAATTTTTCACTACAACAAGCACAAACACTTGTAGACCAACTAAATGCAGGAGCGCTACCTGTACCAGTAAAACTTATAGAAGAAAATACTGTTAGCGCAACATTAGGTAGTCAATCAATTAATGAAAGTCTTATTGCAGGAATTATAGGAATAATAATAATACTATTCTTCATGATATGGAATTATAAAACTCTTGGACTTATTGCCGGTTTTTCTTTAATCATTTATACTCTACTCACATTTGCAGTTTTTAAAATTATTCCAATAACACTAACATTAGAAGGTATTGCAGGTTTTATACTATCAATTGGTATGGCTGTTGATGCGAATATACTTATTTTTGAAAGAATGAAAGAGGAAAGAATTGCAGGAAGAACAGAAAAAGTAGTATTGGATCTTGGTTTTAAAAGAGCATGGAATTCTATTAGAGATTCTAATGTATCAACACTAATTACAACACTAGTCCTATATTTATTCGGAACAAGTGAGATTAGAGGTTTTGCAATAACACTTGCAATTGGTGTAATAATAAGTTTATTCACATCAGTCACAATTACAAGAAATTTACTCAGCACATTTATCGCAGATAAAAAGGCAAAATATGAACCTAAATATAGTTAAGCACAAATACACATATATTATAATATCATCAACACTGCTTATAGCAAGTATAGTATTTCTTGTCATATGGGGACTAAAACTAGGGATAGATTTTACAGGAGGAACAACATTCACATATACAGTAAACAGAAGTATTAACATTAACCAAATTCAAAGTTATTTAACTTCACAATATTCACAAAGTACAATAACAAAAGAAAATGCAAATACTTACCAAGTAGAAGTACCACCTTTATCTCAAAGTCAACTATCAAATCTACAAAATGAAATATCTAATAAATTTAACTTGGGAAAGGCACAAAGTGTCACCACTATTGGACCTACAATTGGAAGTCAACTGAGAAATGATGCAATTTATTCCATAATAATTGTTATGATAGGAATAATTTTGTATATTGCATGGGCATTTAGGCAAGTACCAAAACCTGCAAATTCATTCATTTTTGGATCTTCAGCAATACTTGCAATGGTACATGATACAGTCATTGTACTGGGGGCATTTGCAATTCTTGGGCATTTTCTAGGCGCACCTGTTGATACATTATTTATCACAGCAGTTTTAACTGTTATTGGATTTTCAGTACATGATACTATCGTTGTATTTGACAGAATTCGTGAAAATCTACTAAAAAAGGAAGTCTCTGATTTTGCAAATACAGTCAATAACTCACTTATGCAGACACTAAATAGGTCTTTAAATACATCCTTCACAGTACTACTTGTCCTGGTTGCATTATTTATCTTAGGCGGAGTAACTATAAGGTGGTTTACAGTAGCGCTACTTATTGGTATATTTTCAGGCACATATTCAAGCATATTTGTTGCAAGCCAACTCCTTGTAATATACTATGAATATAAAGATAGAAATAGAAAATAATGATACATTCAGCTGGTGGCATAATAAGAAATACAAATGGGGATATTTTCCTTATATACAACACAAGAGATAAAACATATCAATTCCCTAAAGGACACATTGAAAAGGGGGAAACTCCACAAATGGCAGCAATAAGGGAGGCAATGGAAGAAACTGGATACAGGAATATTGCTATAGAAAACAGTGTTCAAAAATATACAGCTATATATACTTTTAAAGACCCTTTTGACAAAAATAGATTGAAAAAAAAACAAGTTACATTTTTTCCAATGATCCTTAAAAGTGAAGAACAATCAGATACACAAGAGATGAAAGATGAAAATTTAGAGGGTTCATGGTTTTCTCCATTAGAAGCTATGGCAAAACTCTCCTTTGTAAATTTAAAAGATATCCTTAACAAATACCTTATAAGTAGAAAATAGGAATCTACATATTTGCTATGATTGGCAATACGCTAAATATAACAAGTGTTATAATATGCTCTGAACTGTATATATGAAAGAAGAGACAGATAACAGTTTAGTTTGGAATCCTCCATTTATTGAAGAGAAGGATACAATAAATGATTCATACAGGAAATCCAGGGGAGGAAGAGCAGAGATGATCACTATCTACTGTGTATCATGCTCATCCCCAGTTATATATTATCAAAAAGACGGACAAGGTAATTTATACAGGTGCTACATTGATAGAATAGTATATCCATATGGTTATAAAGATATACTGCATAATAAAGAAATTTCTGCAGATCAAAAACAATTAAAATGCAGAGTGTGCAATACATCTATAGGAACATTAATTGTTTATGATAAGGAACAACGCTATGCTTACGGACTCTTTAGAAATAAATTCTATAAAAGAAAGGATAAAAAGAAATGAGAATATTAAATAAATTAAGAGATGACAACAATAATATCATAGACCTAGATAAAATTACCAAATAGTGGATTGGGATAGAAAATATGCCATATAGACCCATCAGCTGCACAACAAGAAACCGGAAAAGGCAAGCAAATAAATAGGAGAGATTATCTTAGGACAATACGATCTTAGTACTCTTACCTGAGAAGAATTTGAGACATCGCCCGATCTGTTATTTCATAGATCAGCTAAACCATTCGTATTCGTACAGGATTTTGATTATTTATCAACAGAACACTTATGGCAGTCAAACATTAGGTCTGGTTTCTATACCACAGAATTGGAGAAGTAAATAAATTTCATTAGATAAAGATGAAATAATCAATTTAGGAAAAGAAGTAAAATTAATTGTACAAAATGAGATTTACGGAAATGTATACAGCAAGTGAGAGTTTATTTTTTTGTTCAATAGTTAATCCATGCAGTATTTTCATACTACACTTTATCACTTCCTGGGATAAGTTTAATATGCACAATCTATAGTATTTTGTATTCTATTAGACCTAGATTTATACATAGATTGATTATTTATCTAAGATTAGTAGTACAATTTTACTTTAAGTATAAATATATATATATATTTCGATGCCTTAATTAATTTTACTAATTGCCTTATCTTGATAAATAGGCTCCTGTGTTTCAACATCTCTATAACTATGATCTGAATTAGGGATATCTATATATGTTATATTTCTTGATATAGCATCTTTTAAATCTTCTTTGACTCTTTCAATATTCCCGAATCTGTCAAAGGCACCTTGTATAACTGTAATTTGACCATCAAATTGCTTTAAATCAATATCTCCCAATACATATCCTAATACCGTTATTGTGTATTTTTGCTGCTCTTTTGGAGATAAATCTTTGAGAAAATAACTTGCTACTATTGCTCCAAGAGATTTTCCTATTAAGTTTATCTTTTTGGGAGATACTACATTTGCATAATTGACAATAGATTGTAATGATATTTTTCTTCAATAAGATCTGGTCCAGATGAATGGTCTTCATTCCTGTCTAAATAAGGAAAATTAAAAGCAATAACACTATGATTGTTTAATTTGGATTTATTGATAATTTTTTGAATGAAATCACGTTCCATTCCTTCTTTGATCCCATGGAGAACAATGTCTACTGTATTCGAATTTTTATAAAAAAATATTGAAAATTTGGTAAGTCTTTCATCTTTTGGTTATTTAGAATCATGGAAATTTGATTTTATAGTACCAATAACTGCATCTGGAGTCAATCTTGATGTATCTATTATTACAGATAAGAAATAAGACTTTTCCTGGCCAGTATATTTTTTCCCATCCATAATTCTTGAACCTAATGAAAATTTAAACTTTACTGGTTTTGCTGATTCTTTTATAATTATATATTTATTGTCTTCTAGTCCCAGCTCTTCAAAAAGCTCCCTTTTGAGAGCATCAATTTTTGTTTCACCATTATCAATTCCTCCTCCTGGAAGAGAAAAATACTGATATTCAAAAGACATGAAATTAATAAGCAGAATTTCATTATTCTTATTAACTATAATACATGCTACACCTTTTCTATACATATCTTTATTTAATGATATAAAAATGGGAAGGTTTACAAACCTTTACATTAGAAAGTTTTTTAAAACCGCC
>DAIDGT010000005.1 GCA_027459825.1 bacterium | reverse complement strand
ATTTTTTTGAGTATACACCAAAATACCAATCCATAAAATTTTTTACAACTTCAGCGGAATATGTGCTTAACCCTCCATCCTCTTCAAATACAACAATAGCTATCTTAGGGTTATTATAAGGAGCGAAAGAAGACATCCATGAATGAGACTGAGAATATCTATCATTCGTATTATTAACACTCTCAACTCCAAACTGAGCAGTACCACTTTTACCTGCATTAATAGTGAAATTACTTTTAGCTGCAATATCAATACCATTTTGTACAGCCTCATACATCCCTTGTTTGATAACACCTAAATTATAAGAAGAAACAAAATCTTTTCTAATAACAACAGGATTAAAATTTTTTATTATTTGCCCACTTGGACTTAAAATAGATTTAACAATCATAGGTTTATACAAAATCCCTCCATTAGCAATAGCACTAATAAAATTAACTACTTGTAAAGGTGTTGCTTCCGTATAACCTTGACCAATTGAAGCATTTAACAGATCACCAGGCAACCATTGTGTTCCAGTTAATAACATTTTAGATGCCGGATCCGAAATTATACCAGAAACCTCTCCTGGTAAAGCAATACCTGTTTTTGCACCTAAACCAAAAAGTTTTTCATATTTGACAAAATCAGTTATCCCCAATTTAATAGCAACATCATATGCAAAAACATCAACTGAGTATCTTAAATCTTTAACAACATCCACAAGACCCCAGTTAATTTTGTCATAATTCTGAAACAAAGTTCCATCATACATTAAAGTTCCTGATGTAAGTATTTCTGTTGCAGGTGTAATAACATTTTCTTGAAGAGCACCCGCAAGCAATATGGTCTTCATAATAGACCCAATAGGTTGAGCCTCAGAAATTGCCCTATTTAACAAAGGGTCATCAGGATTATTTAACAAAGAAGAATATTCTTTAGAACTAATACCACTACCTTCAAAATCATTAGCATTGAATGTAGGATAACTCACCATTCCTAATATATCACCATTATTAACATTTTCTACTACAGCAGCTGCACCAGTCACATGGTTAGGGTTTTTAGAAATATTTTGAACTAATAATTGTCTTAATTTATTCTGTATATCGGAATTAATTGTTAATTCAATATTATCTCCAGGAACAGCAGGTTTTTCTCCATAATTACCAACAACATTCCCTAAGGTATTCACTTCACTAATTTCTTTACCATCAGAACCCATAAGGTAATTATTAAAAGAACTTTCTACCCCATATCTTCCTACTATATCATAAGGATTTAATTTTTGATCTTTCAGTATATCTTGCTCTGTAACTGGACCAGTATACCCAATAACATTTGAAAATAAATAATTATATGCAAACTTTATATAATAGTTTTGACTTACATAAACACCATAAAGACTCTTATTTGAACTAATAACAACATCATTATATGAACTAACAGAGCTATCTATAAGAATATTATTAGTTCCGTGAGATATACCAAATTGAACAACTTTTTTAATCTTATTACTCGAAATATTCAATATATTTGACAATATATTTTCATCATTAATAATTTTCTTATTATTTAAATTAGACAAGCTCAAATAAACCTGGAAAGTAGGAACATTAAATGAAAGTTGCCTCATATTACTATCAAATATAATTCCTCTGTCCGATACTATAGGAGAGGTTATCAATCTATTCTGCAAAGCCAAAGTGCTATATTTATTAAAATCAAATATGGAATATTTCGATGCAAAATACATAATAATAAACATTATCAGTACAATCAAAAATACATAAAACCTAGCAATAAATCCTTTATTAAAGGCATTATTACCATTATCCCACGGAATATTATTTAAATCTCTAATCTCAAATTTATCCATATTTAAATATCAATTTTAAGACGACCAAAAGATAACTGTTGCTTATATAACCAATAAATAAGCAACGAAAAGGCAACAACATACAAACTTACAAAAATACTAAAAAAATCAATTTGTAAAAATAATCTAAATATATCCAAATTACCATAAAAATAAAGTATTAGAAGAAAATTAAACAAAATGATTAAAAATAGGAACATAAAATAGACAATATCTTCCTTCAAGTACTGTTTAAATAAAAAATATACAGTTACAGGAATTAATAATATAAAAGACAAGTACCCTATTCTATTTAAATATGTAAAATCAAAAAACAAAGCGAAAAAAAATAAGTAATACAAGACAAAATACGAAAAATTATCAGAAAAACACATACACATAAATTCCAATAACAATACTATATTAAAAAGAAATAAAAGGATAAATATCAAATGATAGTCAGTATTGCTAATAACGAATATAATTATTGTCAATATAATCAAAATAATATTTATTTTCATTTACTTAAAACTACAAACAAATACTTTAATGTATTAATATTAACAGAAGGATTAACCTTAATATTTTTAAAAACATTACTACCATTTTGATTAACATTAGAAACATATCCAACTATTAGGTTCTTAGGAATATTACTATTAATACCAGAAGTTAAAACTTCTTCCCCTACCTTAATTGACTCTAATTGATTTACATCCTCCAAAGTTATAGACGAAGATACACTACCTGTTGCAATAGCATTAGTATGTGTTCCTAAAAGGTATACGGGTAAGTGTAAATTTATATTTGAAACTAGTATAACTTTTGAATAACCATTTAATACTTTGGAGACAACACCAATAAGATAGTCCCCTAATATAACAGCATCACCTGATTTTATACCTTCCTTCTTTCCATCTCCTATATAAATAAACCCAAATGTGTTTGTGGGACCATAATACATTATTTGGGTTAAAATCAAATTATATGTATTAGGTTTATAATTTGTATCTAATTGTTCCTTCAAAACTAGGTTTTCTTCTTTTGTTTTTTGAAGATCACTCAATTTACCCTCTAAAATTAAATTTTTTTCCTTAAGTAGATAATTTGCATTAGAAAGATTACTTAATTCACCAAATCCCCTAAAAAAACTTGAAATATCATTCGATAACACAAATGATCCCCTTTTTATTGGAATAAATATCCCTCCAAAAAAATTATAAAATATACCTAAAAAACCACTAATTACAATTAAAACTAAGGCCAAAGCTGTTAACACATACACTGGCCTTATTTTATTTAAAGAATATTTCTTATACCCTTTCTGTGTTCTGAAATATTGAGATCGCATATTAATTTAAAAGTATTCATCTGTGTCTGATTTGGAAACTTTATCTAATAAACTAATATCGTCTAAAACATTCATGGTACCAAAAACAACACTAGATAAAGCATCATCCGGGATATTAACCTTTACTTTCAATTTATCAGTAAATAAATGATCGATACCAGGAATTAATGCACCTCCACCAGTTAAATATAAACCCTTATCTGAAATATCAGAAATCAATTCAGGTGGAGTTTCTTCTAATGCATCGGAAATTGCCTCAATAATAAGATTTAAAGAATTCATAATAGCTTCTCTTATCTCAACTTCTGAAATATTAATAACTTTAGGCAATCCCAACAAAATATCCCTTCCTTTTATTTCCATATTTTTATTTTCTTTTCTAGGATAAGCAGAACCCAACTTCAACTTAATTTCCTCTGCAGACCTTTCTCCAATTAATAAATTGTACTTAGATCTTATATAATTAACTATATCCTGATTCATTTCATCACCTGCAATACGAATTGATTTATCAACTACGATAGAACCTAAAGATATAACTGCAATATCAGAAGTACCTCCACCAATATCAACAATCATGGACCCTTGTGCATCTGTAACTGGTAAACCAATACCTATAGCGGCAGCCATAGGTTCTTCCATTAAATATACCTTTCTAGCCCCTGCAGAAAAAGCAGCATCAATAACCGCTTTACGTTCAACATCAGTAATGGAAGAAGGAACACCAATAACAATCCTTGGTCTAGGAACTTTAAGATGTTTACTAGTACTTTTATGTACTTTATCAATAAAATACCTAATCATTTCTCTAGTTGCGTCAAAATCTGAAATAACACCATCCTTTAATGGTCTAATTGCAACCAACGATGCGGGAGTTTTTCCTAACATCTTTTGGGCCTCCAAGCCAACTGCAAAAACTGACTGATTATTTACATTAATAGCAACAACAGAAGGTTCAGAAATTACAATACCATGACCTTTTATACATACAAGAGTATTAGCAGTACCCAAATCGATACCAACATCATAAGTAAATATATTCCAAAAAAAATCTGAAAGTGACATAATCAAAACAAAAGATTAAAATACTGGAGATAATTTTAACATTAAATGGAAACCAAAACAAACGAAATTATAATTAAAGTAATGCATAATGGTAATCCAAATATCAAAAATCCTTTAATATATAAAACAGACAAGCAATTAAAAATAGGAGAAGTAATAACTGTTCCTTTGGGAAAAAAAAAAGCATTAGGGATAGTAGTAGATATTCTATCCAATAATAATAATAATAATAATATAGGATTTGAAATAAAAAATATTATAAAAGATAGTACAAATAACGAATATATAAAATTAAACATTACAGAATTAAAAATTATAAAGCATATTATCAAAGAATACTTCTCAATGATACCAAATGCAATAAACATTTATTTAACAAATAAAATCAAAGACAACAACAATATAATTAAAAATAACGAATACACAAAAAACATAGACCCTATAAAATTAACAAAGGAACAAAAAATTGCTATCCAAAATATTATTCAAAAAGATAAAAAATATAATAAATTTTTACTATTTGGAAAAACAGGATCAGGAAAAACTCAAGTGTATATAGAAACAATAAAAAACTCTATAGAAAACGGACAACAGGTATTAATACTACTACCAGATATAGCAATTACATCTCAAATATATACTATTATAAAGGAAAATTTCAATGAAAATATAATAGCAACAATACACAGTAAGATATCTAAAAAACAAAAATGCTTGGAAAACAATCTTATAAGAAAAAAGAAGAAAATGATAATAATAGGAGCAAGATCATCAATTTTTTCCAGATTTAATAACCTAGGAACAATAATAATAGACGAGTTTCAAGATGATACCTACAAGCAAGAAAAAGACCCCAAATACAATACAATAGATATTGCAAAATTCATAATAAACAATTCTAACAACAATACAAAATTAATACTAGGAAGTGCAACACCAACCATAGAAGAATATTTTAATGCTAATAATGACAATACATACAAAATATTGACATTAAATAAAAGAATACATCAATATAGTAAAAATTATGATAAGAAAAACTTCCAAGTCAACATAGTTGACCTAAAAAAAGAAGGTAATTACAAAGAAATAATCTCAGAAGAATTAAAAAAGGAAATAATATCTACAAAAAAACAAAAGAAAAAAATAATATTATATGTAAACAGGAGAGGATATGCACCAATAATAATATGCAACAAATGTGGATACATAGAAAGGTGTCCGAGGTGCAACATACCATTAGTATCACATATAACAGAGTATATAAAAGGAAAAGACAAATATAGTTTAAAATGCCATCACTGCGAATATACAAAAAACACAATTACAATATGCCCCATATGCAAAAACAAACTGCTAAAATATTCTGGCATAGGGACACAGATGATTGATAAAGAAATAAAAAAAATCTTTAATAATAAAGTAAATACATATATACTAGACAAAGATTCTGTACAGAAAAAAAACCTTGATATATACAATAGTATCAACAACAAAAAGATTGATATCATAATAGGAACTAAGTTAATTACAAGAGGATGGGATATAGACAATATCAGACTTATAGGAATTATATTCCTAGACACAGAATTTTCATTACCAGATTTCAGATCTACAGAAAAGGTATACCAGTTAATTACACAAATAATAGGACGCGGTAGGCGTAAAAGTACAGAAGGAATGGTAATAATCCAAACAAATGACCCATTAAATAAAGTTTTAAAACTAGCAGTAGATGAAAATTTTCAGGAATTTTACAAAAATGAAATTGAATTAAGACAAAAATTCAAAAACCCTCCATTTACAAAATTTATCAAAATAACAATAAAAAGTAAAAAAGAAAATTTATTAGAAAAAAAAGCCAAAGAGATAATAATCTCATTAAAAAAGGCACAAAACATACAAATATACCAACCTATTAAATCAATTCCTTATAAAATAAGATTTTATTATAGAGTAAATGTAATTATCAAATACCAAAATGAACTCAATAAAAATACATGGGAACTCATAAGGAGTATTTCAAAATACCAAAAAGCATCTATAGACTCAAACCCAAAAGATTTATTTTAAAGCAAGAGACTTGTAACATTTCATACAAATTTTAGAATGCATAGTATTACCATCAATATCAGAATATTTTATCTTTCGTAAATTAGGAAATAATCGTCTTTTCGTCTTTGGTGCTTTTTTTGCCCAACCACCAGAAGCTTTATGGCTAATATTATTAACTACCAAAACACCTTTACCACAAAAATCACAAATTCTAGACATAATAAAAATCATTTACATAAATTATTATGCAAACAATTATATCAAAAATATTAGATATTACAAATTATAGAATTTAACAAAAAAAAACATAAAAAAATAATACATAAAAATGTTGTACCCATAATAATACAAATAAATAATAAATATTTATCAAAGGATCATAAGAGGATGATAAATATTCACTAAATACTTACAAATATATTATCAAATAAAAGATAATATATGATAGTATATTAAATTTAAGATATATTAAAAAAGATTTATATCACAAAATATGTATTTATATAAAAATTTATTTAAATTTCTGGTATAATAATTAAGGCTCATCAAATTGCTATTTTATATGATTCAACAATAAAATCCTTATAAGAACAATATCCTTATAATTCTACATATTGGATTATAATTGAGTTCTAAATTATAAAAATAAGGAATCATACTTAGCAGATGAGCCATTACAAATCATTTGATTTATAAAAAGATTTTGTATAAAATCTGCTAAAATTATGCCTTCTTAGCTCAGCGGTAGAGCAGCTGTTTTGTAAACAGCAGGTCGTCAGTCCAAATCTGACAGAAGGCTTTTTAAATGCAGAGGTGGCGGAGTGGACAATCGCGGCTGACTGTAAATCAGTTGCCATATGGCTACGGAGGTTCGAATCCTTCCCTCTGCATATATTATGTTTTTTCGAATAAAATTACATAAAACTTGATAAGATAATATTAAATTGATAGAATGATGCCCAATAATTTATATTCAATTACTAGAAGTGTTATAATAAACATTGTTTATAATACTCTGCCTAGATAGCTCAGCTGGCAGAGCATTCCCATGGTAAGGGAAAGATCGGCGGTTCGAATCCGCTTCTAGGCTTTAAGGTAAAATATTTTTATACAGATAAAACATTATGGCAAAAAAGGAATCAAGAAGATATATATATTTAGAATGTACTAAATGTAATAATAAAAACTATACAACAGAAAAAAATATTCTAAATAATAAAGATAAGATGGAACTTAAAAAATTTTGTCAAAATTGTAAACAACATACTTTGCATATTGAGACAAAAAAATAGAGGTTCATAGTTCAGCGGTAGAACATTGGTCTCCAAAACCAATAACGTGGGTTCGACTCCCTCTGAACCTGTTTGATTATACAAGTATTTTTTGATATTATTAAAAACCTAAACTAATATGAAAGCTGTTTTTGTATTTGTAAAAGAGATTTTACTTGAACTAAAAAATACTAAGTGGTATGTTGGAAAAAATCTTTATAACTCAACAATATCTACTATAGTTACTGCAACAATAATCAGCTTATTTTTGTTTGGAATTGATTTAATACTTCAAAAACTATTATTAAATATAATATAAAATACTTTAATGAAAGAAGAAGACAATACTACAACTGAAAATTTTAAATGGTATGCTATCAATGTATTCACAGGATATGAGAAGAAGATATCAATAATTTTAAAGCAAAGAGCAGAAACTTCAGGTGTTAGTGACTATATTAAAGATATAGTTATCCCAATGAGAAATAAAACTATTATTAATGAAGGAAAGAAAAGGAAGGTAAAAGATAAAATACTACCAGGATATATATTGATAAATATGGAATTAAATAACCAAACATGGCCAATAATTCGTGACACACAGGGAGTAACAGGATTTGTTGGAACAGGATCAAAACCTATACCTTTAAAAGAAAATGAAGTAGAAGCAATTCTTAAATTCATAGAAATTGATGCACCAGCAATACAGACATCATTCAATGTAGGTGACGCAATAGTTGTCATAGATGGTGCATTTAAAGATTTTAATGGTAAAATAAGTGATATTAATGAAGAAAAAGGTAAGGTAAAAATACTAATTTCTATATTTGGAAGGGAAACTCCTGTAGAATTAGATTTAATGCAAATTAGATTAATATAAAAATATATGGCAAAAAAAATAAAGACTCAAGTAAAACTTCTAATAAAAGCAGGAAAAGCTACCCCTACTCCACCAATTGGTCCAGCATTGGGGCAACATGGAGTAAACATTATGGAGTTTTGTAACCAATTTAACGCAAAAACAAAAGATAATGGAGACACTTCATTTCCAACAGTAATCACAATTTACGAAGATAGAAGCTTTGATTTTATAATTAAAACACCTCCTGCATCCATATTAATAAAAAAGGCACTTAATATTGAAAAGGGATCAGGGTCAGCACTTAAAGAAAAAGTAGGTAAATTATCAAAACAGCAATTAGAAGAGATTGCAACAACAAAATTACCCGATTTAAATACTAAAGACATAATACAAGCACAAAAGATAATTGCAGGTACTGCAAAAAATATGGGAGTAGAAGTACAAGAATAAATATAGTATGAAGAGATCTAAAAATTACTTAACGAAACTTAATATCAAAAAAGAAAAGTATTCATTAGAAGAATCCTTTCAAGCTGTAAAGGAATTATCTATATCAAAATTTGATTCTAACATAGAACTACATTTATCAACAATTGTTGATAAAAAAAACCCTAATCGTATTATTAGAGGTAGTATTGTGTATAAACATAAATTTGGGAATGAGAAAAAAATACTTCTACTAACAGAACAAAAGGATCTATCAGAAAATATAAAAAAGTTATATGATTATATTGGATCTGAAGAATATATAGAAAAAATAGCTAACGGATGGAGTGAATTTGATTTGATTATTGCAACTCCTGATATTATGCCAAAGCTTGGATCAATTGGAAGGATACTAGGACCAAAAGGTTTAATGCCAAATCCAAAAACAAATACCGTAACGAATAATTTAAAAGATGTAGCTGAAAGTTATAGAAAAGGGAAATATGATTTCAAATCAGACGCTACAGGAAATATTCACCTTGTTATAGGCAAGATAGATAACAGTAATACAGAATTAAAAGATAATTTCTTAGAAGCAATAAGATCAATAAATACAGTATTACCAAAACCAATTACACAAATAGTCAGAAATATATTTATATGCCCCACAATGGGACCATCTATAAAGTTAAACAATAACGAAATTACTTCCATCATCTAAATTTGCATAACAAATTTGACTAAAGATATATTTTAATATACAATAAGTCTAGTCTAAGAAGATAGGGTCATCTACGATTAAAATATAAAACCTATTGAGACTATATTCTTTAATTTATATTATTTAAGACTAATAAGTCTTTGTTTGTTATGGCTATTAGCAAAATAAAAAAACAAGAGATTATATCAGAGTATAAGAATCAGTTACAAAATAATGATTCCTTTTTCTTTATAGATACACGTAGTGTTAATATAAAATCAGTAAATACATTAAAAAATAATTTACAAAAAATTAATACTGGTACTAAATACAAGCTTTTGAAAAATACGCTATTTAAAATTGCATTAACAGAGTCAGGAAAAGGATCTCTAATAAATAAAATTGATGGTTATAATTCAATAGTTATAGCAAATGATCAACAAAATTTAATAGCAAAAGAAATTTTAAAGTTTTCCGAAGAGACTCAATCTAAATTAAAGTTTGCTATTTTAAATGACAATATAACTTCAATTGAAGACATAAAAGAACTTAGTACTATAAATTCAAGAGAAGGATTAATGCTCAGTTTAATTACAGATTTAAATGGTAATTTAACCCAATTATGTCTCCTATTAAAAACAGAAATTATAAACTTAATTAATGTAATAAAAAACTTAGAAGAAGCAAAATCTCAGGAGGTGAAATAATAATGGCAGAAGAAAATAAATTGGATAAAATAGTAGATGAAATATCAAAGTTAAATTTATTAGACCTATCTAAATTAGTAAAATTAATAGAAGAAAAATTTGATATTAAAGCATCAGCACCAGTACAAATGATACAACAACAATCTCAGGGAAACGGAGGATCATCAACTGAAGATGAAGGAAAAGAAGAAAAAACTTCTTTTGATATTATACTCGCAGCAAGTGGTGACAAAAAAATAGAGGTTATTAAAGCTATAAGAGTAATAAATCCTGATTTAGGACTAAAAGAAGCAAAAGATCTTGTAGAATCTGCACCAAAACCAGTAAAAGAAGGTGTTAATAAAGAGGAAGCTGAAAAAATAAAAAAATCATTAGAAGATGCAGGTGCAAAAGTAGAATTAAAATAAAGGTTATAATATATACAAAACAGAGGCATATTGCCTCTGTTTTTGTATATATAGACATACTTTAATTTTCCTTTACTCTCTCTACTCTACTTCAATACTTTAAATCGAAAAATACCTAGTATAATACCTAAAAATACCCAAATAAAAATTAAGGTAAAATAAGAGTGAAATAAATTTGAAATCATCAGAGATATTATACCAGCAATAAAACCAACAGATATATGTCTTAATAAAGGAATTGATTGATATTTAGTAGATAGGTTTAGTAATAAGATTTTAAAATAAATAATAATAAAGGAAATGTAAGATATAAACCCTATTATACCTAATTCTGAAAGCCATAGTAAGAACAAAGGAGGATTATCTATATTATTTAAAGGATAATTAATTAAAGGTTTAATATATAAACCAAAGTAGTATGTAAAAGTACTTAAACCTGAACCAAAGATAGGATGTTTTATAAAAATTTTTAATGCATATAAAGAGAGAATAAAATGTATTCTAAAAGAATACTCTTGAGCAGCCAAGAAAAATCCTATCCTATGTGAAAATAATATCTTACTAAGAATAAATACTATTCCTAATAAAATCGTAACCAATAGAAAAAGTATAAATTTATGCTTATATAATCTGTAATAAAAAAATAGAAATACAAAACCACAGGTTACAGCTAAAAGAGAAGCTTTAGAAAAAGTTAAAACAAAATATACCATTGTAAGTATAGAAATAATAATAAAGGCAGTAATTATATATTTATTAAAAATTTTAATAAAGTATTTAGAAAAAATTATAAACATTAACAAAATAGGGATAAAAAAACCAACAAAACCGGATGCAGTGTTTACATCGCTAAAAGTTGAAGCTGGTCTTAAAAATCTAATACCAAATAATATAACTGTAAAAGCATTTGGACTTATAGAGGTCGAATGTAAAATAGTAATCACTTTGAAAGATGCAAAGCCATGAATAAGAAAAATAATATATTGGAAAAAACCATAAGAAGAAATCATTAAAAGCATCAAAAATATAGAATATATAACAGTACGAAATTTACAAAAATAAATTACGGAAATGTAACTTATATAAAAATATAATATTGATAAAATAATGTAGAATAAAGATTTAAAGGAAATAAATTTATTAATTGAAAATAAACAAGAAACAAAAATAGACAACAATACAAATACAAGAGATAAATACAAGTAAAAATTAACACCAATATCATTCCACCTTATCTTATGATAGTTAACAAATATAGATAATAAACATATTGGAAAAAATGCAATTATTGGTGTCAAAGAAAAACCAATATTAATATTAAATCTCTCTAAAGGAGATAGTAATACAATAAAAGGAATAATAAATTCGGGATAATTGATAATAAAAATAAACAAAAAGACATATATAGAAATTAACACTATAAAAATAGACATGGTCAAGGATTCCTAATATTCTTATATAAAACATCGATATATCTAAGAGCTTCCGAAGCTCCATTAACAACAGAAGTCACAGGATCATCAGAAATATATGTAGTAATACCTATAGCCCTGGTTATTAATGTATCAATATTCCTAAGCAAAGAAGTTCCTCCGCTCAAAAGTATTCCCCTATCGATAATATCAGAAGCCAGTTCAGGAGGAGTTCTTTCCAAAAGATGCCTAGTAGATTGAATAATAAGATTCAAAGGACCCTTTATAGCAGAAACAACAACATTAGTATCAATAACAATTGATTTTGGCATACCATTAATTGCATCCCTCCCCCTAATTTCCATTTCAATAGGATCTATTAAAGGTAAAGCAGAACCTATATTTATTTTTATACTCTCTGCCATTTGATCCCCAATAATTA
The DNA here is from genome assembly GCA_027459825.1 of bacterium. Taxonomy (GTDB): domain Bacteria; phylum Patescibacteriota; class Dojkabacteria; order JAKAPS01; family JAJZLI01; genus JAJZLI01. Next base: position 45,872 of record DAIDGT010000005.1, on the reverse strand, counting down.
TCCCATAATTTTTTTTAAGATAGATACTTATGGCTTCATTAATAGAATCACCACCCACTCTAACTGAATCAGAAACAACAATACCATTAAGAGAAATTATAGCAAGTTCAGCAGTACCACCACCTACATTGATAACCATATTTCCAGAAGAAGTTCCTATGGGCAAATTACACCCTATAGCCGTAAGCAATATATTTGGCATAAGGTATATCTTTTTTATACCTGCACCCATCACTGCCTCATACATAGCTCTTTTTTCAACAGAAGTTAAACCATCAGAAATACCAACAACAGCCTCAGAATTAAAGAGAAATGATTTGTAACCAGCCCTAGACAAAAAATATTTAATCATAGATTCAACTATCTTGTAATTAGATATAGCACCAAATTTAATAGGATTCTTAGAAACAACACCTTCTGGAGTTTTTCCTAACATATCCTTAGCATCACGACCAACAGCAATAATGGTCTTAGTATCCATAGATATAGCAACAACAGAAGGATCATTAACCAATACCCCCCTATGAGGAGTAGATATCAAAGAAGAAGAACTTCCAAAATCAAATCCAAATTTAGAAATACCAAACATATTCATTGAATGTAAAATAAATTAAAACAATATATGATATAATTTTATCAATAAAAAATCTACAAAGATACAGTAAAATGAAAAATTTTTTAAAAAAGACCTATTCAAATATCATAAATGTAATTGGAACAATTGTCGTCATAATAACATCATTTATCATTATTATGTGGGCAAGTGGATATCAAATTAATTTCAAATCAGGTATTTTAACTGAAACAGGAATACTAAGAATCAATACCAATATCCCCAATTCATCAATTTACCTAGGAAACGTATATGAAGGAAAAACACCATTAATAATAACATCTCTATTACCCGGAACATACAAAATAATGATAAAAAAACAAAATTATACATCATGGGAAAGCTTAGTATCAGTAAAATTTAAACAAATTACCAATTTAGATGCTTTTCTATTTCCAACAACAAATACCGAAAACAAACTAATGATACCTAATAATACGACACAAATAATAACCAATATCAATTCACAAAACATACTGATAACAACACAAGATAATAACGGGAATGAAGTATATTATACAAATCCACAAATCCAAAACGAAACACCTTCTTTCTTACTAAATTTATCACAAATATCAAATTTCAACTCTAAAAACTATTCGATAGTACCAAATGGGAACTTTTCTTATATACTAATAAATCCAAACACACAAAGTAACACAGACTACTACCTGTACAACACAAGTAATAATTCCGTAGTAGACATATCTTCAGAGTACAACATAGGACTATTTTCTAAAATTCAATGGATAAATGACAGCGTATTATTATTACAAAGCAACAATAACAATATACTAGCAACCTTCAATGTAAATGATAATTCAATTAATTTAATTTACAGCAATAATCAAAACATAAATATCCCCTACTCTATATATAATACAAATCAAATAATATATTCCATATATAATGTATCTGGCAATACATCCTCTATATACACAGAAAACTTAGACGGATCAAACAAAACACAAATTTATAGAACAAATTTCAATATTGATAATATATACACAAGCAACAATAGTAATTACATCGTACTTAGATCAAAAACAAATAGTATACTACTAAACACTCAAACAATGAAGCCTATTAACTTGGGACAAAATATCAATAACATAGAATTTTCACCAGACAACTTATACATTTTAATTCAAAAAAACAACCAATTATGGGTTTATTATATCCAAAATAATAGTCGATCTATTTTAATAGACAATCTTAGCACCATAAGCAATATAATGTGGTACCCGCTAGGAGGATATATTTTCTTTGACAGTAAAGAAAATGTCAATTCTAGTACAAATAACTTAATATTATGGAGTCAAGCAATTTCTTCAAACACAAAAATAAAAGTTGCAGAAAATATTAATGAAAACTACTTTATTACACCTAACGGACAAACATTGATAATAAATCAAAACACATCAAGTAATTCCAACTATATAAACATATACTCTATAGATTTAATAAAGCAAACATCTATCTTTCCATTTTCACTATAAATATATCCCTGATAGGGCTCGAACCTATGACCTCCTCGTTAGGACCGAGGCACTCTTCCAAACTGAGCTACAGGGACAATTATAATCAAAAATTAGGATAATTTCTTATGCCACCCCATCACTGAATGGTGACCAAGCTCATAATCATATAGTTCATTAGGTGAAAACCAAAGATTGATCTCATTTTTAGCATCTTCAATACTACTTGATGCATGAATTAAATTATAAAATGGTCTTGATTGTATATTGGACAAATCTCCATTATCCCAAGTATAATCACCCCTAATAGTACCTGGTAATGCCTCTACAGGATTTGTACTACCAACTAACTTCCTTATTACCCTTATTGCATCAGGTCCCTCAAAAACAATAGCTAAAACAGGACCAAAAGTTAAAAATTCAACATTCCACTTTTTTATAACCCTTCCAATCTCAACTGGGTTATCTGTACCAAAAATTTTATCTACATTAATATTACGTTCAGTACAATCCTTTAAAACTTTATTTCCAACAGCATTTAACCATTCATCTGTCGAAGGATAATGCTTTTCTGCAATATCCTGATTAGGTTTTAAAAATTTTACTCCAACAATTTTCAAACCAACTCTTTCGAATCGAGTTATAAACTCTCCTACCAAACCTCTAGCAACACCATCATGCTTAACTAAAACTAAACTTCTTTCATACTTGCTCATAATAATATTTACCCCTAAATAATAAAATTAATCCAAGAATTTTAACAGAAAAAATACACAATATCAATTAATTAATAATACAAAGGAATATCTTTACTAAAAAACAAATACTATTTATATAATTCAACTAAAAGAGATTAAAAACTTTCATGCAATGTCATAAGAAATTCTTCATTACTTTTTGTTTTCTTTAATCTATCTAATAACAATTCACTACTCTCTCCTATCTTTAATGTATCCAACATCCTTCTAACCCTCCAAGACTGATTTAAAATATCAGAAGATAAGAGTTTTTCTTCATGTCTCGTACCAGACTTTACAACATCAATAGCAGGATAAATTCTTCTTTCTGCAAGCTGTCTATCCAAATGTAATTCCATATTCCCAGTACCTTTAAATTCTTCATAAACAAGATCATCCATCCTACTTCCTGTATCAACTAATGCAGTAGCTATAATAGTTAAACTACCATGTTCCTCTAAATTCCTAGCTGAACCAAAAAATTTCTTTGGAGGATAAAGAGCTATTGGATCAAATCCTCCTGACAATGTCCTACCAGACGGAGGAACAACAATATTGTATGCTCTAGCTAACCTAGTTAAACTATCTAATAGGATAACAACATCAACCCCATCCTCTACTAATCTTTTTGCTCTATCGAGTGCAATTTCTGCAACCTTAATCTGATTATCAGGCTGGTCATCAAAATTTGAAGCAAATACATCTCCCTTAATTGATCTACGCATATCAGTAACTTCTTCCGGACGTTCTCCAATTAATAAAACCATCAAGTGTATATCTTTAGAATTATTGGATATTCCGTCAGCTATATCTTTTAATAATGTGGTTTTTCCTGATTTAGGCGGAGAAACAATCATTCCTCGTTGCCCTTTACCTATAGGAGACAATAAATCAATAACCCTATTAGACAAACGAAATTGGTCTATTTCTAAAATTATCTGTTTATCTGGGAAAATAGGAGTTAACCTTTCAAAGGAAATTCTTTTTGCTGCTTCATCAGGTTCTTTGGAGTTAATCTTATCAATCTTCAGTAAACTTAGATATCTTTCATTGTCCTTAGGTAACCTAGCTTTACCATGAATATAATCTCCTTGTTTTAAATTAAACTTCTTTATTTGAGATCCAGATATATAGACATCATTCTCTCCTGGCAGTAAGGTATATGACCTTAAAACTCCATGCATACCATCATTTATGATTTCTAATATACCTTCAACACTGATATTAACCTCTTCAGGATCTACAGTTTTAAGAATTTTAAATATTAAATCTCTTTTATTAACTTCCTGATAATCAGGAACCTTTATTTTTTCAGCAATTATGCGTAAATCTGCTAAATTTTTAGAATCTAGGCTTTGTAATGAATAATCTTCTTTCATAAATCAAAAAATATATTTAACCACTATGAATATTTAAAGTAAAAATATGGATTAAAACGCAATAAACAATATACTTCTATATATAATATAACAAAGGAAAAAAAATATCAAGATAAAAATAAGGGATCGATACTGCCCCTTATCGATCCCAAATAATAAGTTACTTATTCCATAATTTATTATTTAAAGACAATAAATGTATTTCCATGGGACCAGTTAAGCTTCTTTTACCAACCAGACCCAGGGAAATACATTCATCATCAAAGAACACCTAAATTTTACCCTATAGATAAATTATTGTCAAGCCCATAGAAAAGTTACCTAAAAATATGCTGTATTTAAGGCCAAAATTAAATATGTGGATAAGTATAACAAGGAGAATAAATGTGGATAAGTTGGGGTTAATTTGCAATAACTTCTATCTTCTCAAGAGAATCTATACTTAGGGTCAAGCTTAATTTAGATTTATAAACCTGAGAAGAAAAAATCTTATTTTCTATTAAATAAGTAGATAAAGATGTTTCAGCATACTTATTAAAAACTCTTTTAATCTGCCTAGCACCAAATTCTTCACTAAAACCCTTTTCAGCAATAAAGCTAATAAAAGAATCTGTAAATGAAACATACAAACCAATTTTTTCTGATTTTTTACTAAAGTCTATTGCTAGTTTTTTAGCAATCTTAAATGCATCACTTTTATTTAATGACCTAAAAATAATAACATCATCAATGCGATTCAAAAATTCAGGCAATAAATACTCCTTTAACCTAGACAAAGTTTTCTCTTCCACTTTTTCATATTCTTCATTAATCTGAGTCTTTGTGGAATTATATGACTCAATATTAAAACCCAAAACACTATTAGATTCTATTATTTCTGACCCAATATTGGATGTTAAAATAATAATAGTATTTTTAAAGTTTACAAATTTTCCTCTACTATCAGTCAAATGACCTTCTTCCATAATCTGCAAAAGGATGTTCAAGACATCAGGATGTGCTTTTTCTATTTCATCAAACAAAATAACCGAATATGGATGATTTTTTACAGATTCTGATAACTTCCCACCTTCTTGATATCCAACATACCCAGGAGGAGATCCAATAAATTTCGAAACGCTATGAGACTCCATATATTCACTCATGTCAATTTGAATCAAAGATTTTTTTCCACCCATATACTTCGTAGCAATTTGTTTTGCCAGCTCAGTTTTTCCCACACCCGTAGGTCCTATGAAAAGAAATATACCTATAGGGCGATTTTCATCTCTTAAACCTACTCTAGCAGACATCATTATATCCATAACTCTACTAACAGCATTATCTTGACCAATAATTTCTGACCTAATTTCCTTTTTTATTTTAGAAATATCCCTTAAGCCATTATTTAGAATATTAAAGACGGGAATATCTGTCCAGGTAGACACAACATTAATCAAATCTTTCCTATCTACAATCCGCATATCTGACAAAGCAACTTCATTAATATCCTTTATCTTTGATATTAAAAACCTTTCTTTGTTCCGAAAATATAATGATTGTAAATATTTTTGATTACTTAAATAACTCTCTTTCTTACGAATAACTCTCTGCAATTCAGACTGCATATTAAGTAAACTCTTTGAATATTTATTACTTTCAATATTTTTTAAGGTTGCAGCTTCTTCTATTAAATCAATTGCTTTATCAGGAAAAAATCTATCTACTATAAAACGGTCAGACAAATTTACAGCATCAACAATGCTATCATCACTAATTTTAACTTTATGGTATTTTTCAATTTCAAGCTTTACACTTTTTATAACTTCAAGAGTATCTTCTTTAGACAATTCATTAACTTTTACTGGCAAAAAACGCCTATTTAATGCATTATCATTTTCAAAATATCGTTGATACTCATAAAAAGTTGTAGCACCAATACATCTAAAATATTCACTGACCAAATGAGGCTTTAACATATTTGCAATATCATTACTCGAAAAATTACCACCAGTATTAAATATCATATGAACTTCATCTATAAATAAGATAACATTACCACGTTGCTTAATTTCTTCTAGTAAAGAATTAATTTTTGTTTCTAATTCACCTCTCATTTCCGTTGAAATCATTAATTTAGATATATCTAAACTCCAAATTTCAAAATCTAGCAAATTCTCAGGAACATTTTTAGACACAATCCTATATGCTAATTGTTTAACAAGTGCTGTTTTTCCTACACCTGCTTCTCCTATAAGTATTGGATTATTCTTATCTCTCCTAGACAGTATCTGTATTATTCTGTTAATTTCCTTATCCCTACCTACAAAAGCAGACTGATTTTTAGATAATTTAACTACTTCATTTAAATTGATTGCTAAATTAGCTATTACAGAAGGCTTATTTTCTAAAGATTTAACTACATTACTATTCTGATAAAAAATTCCAGGAGGATAATTACCATAGTTTACAAGTAAGTTATATGCATAGTCATAATCAATAGCAAACTTGCTAAGTTCTTTTACAAAAGAATTTTCTCTAATCTGTAATAACCCTAATAGTAGATGTTCAGTACCAACATAAACATGATGAAAACTGTGAGCGATATGATAAGCATTCGATAATGCCCTTTCAAAATCTACCGATAATAGAATTACTTTATCAATAAAATCAACTTCTTCACCAGATATATCAATAAAGTTTTGAAATGATACGGATGATTTAAAATTAACACTTTCAAAGGCTTTAGAGACTAAAGTCTCCTTTTGATTAATAATAGCCAAAAATAGATGCTTTAATTCCACATACTCAGAACCTGATTTTTGGGCATATTTATAAGCACCCTTAATTGCTTCAACTGCATTTAAAGAAAGTTTTTTAAAAGCTTTCATACACAATAGTAATAACAATAAATATTATAACACAAATATAAAGAGGGATAATAAAAAATAGGTTAAAATCATTCAGACAACTTAGCTCTTTTCAAACTTAAACCTAAATGTCTTTCTGTAGGAGAAATCGATAATACTTTCAAATCCAATGTATCACCAACTTTAACAACATCATTAATATTATTTACAGGTTCATCTGAAAGTTCTGATATATGTATAAGCCCATTAATACCTTCCGATATCCTTACAAAAACACCATATTCAACTATCCTTTGAACAACACCTTTCACTACCTGTCCTACTTTATACTGAGAAATAGCATTATCCCAAGTATCTGCCTGTAAACGTTTTATTGAATAAGCAACTCTTTTTCCATCATCCCCCATACCAATAATTTGAACCTTTACTTGATCTCCAACTTTGTAAAAATCAGAAGGAGTAGTAACTTTATCCCAAGAAATCTCAGACAAATGTACCAAACCTTCAAGTCCCTGAGCAGTTACAAATAGTCCATAAGAAGTAACACCAGTAACAACACCATCAAGAACATCATTCAATTTAACATTTTTAAGGGTTTTATTCCTTAATTTTACATCTTCACTATTAGATGCTAATTTTTCTGATAATATAATTCTGTCCTTTGATTTATCTAACTCAATAATTTTGACAGATAGTTTAGTGCCAATAAGAGAATTCAATTTTTCTGAAACATCATTTATATTTACACCCTCTTTAAATAAACGAGAAAAATCTAGTTGAGAAATAGGAACAAATCCAGAAAACTTATTACCAATATCTACTAAAACGCCTCCGCTATTATAATCTGTAACAGTAACCTCCATTATAGAATTATCCTTCCATGCACTTTCCAATCTATCCCATTTTCTAATATCATCAGTCCTACGCAAGGATAGTTCTACTTGCCCATTTTCATTCTCAGGATTCAGAACATAAACAGAAATTGTTTTGCCAGGAACAATATCATCTTGTGATAATTCAGGAGACCTAAGTTCAGACCCAAAAATATAACCTTCTGATCTATAATTTAAATCTACAAAAACAGTTCCATTAACAATTTTTAAAATTTTAGCATCAACAATATCTCCTTTATTTAAAGGAAAAACATTTAAGGATTTATTTTTTAATAATTCAGAAAAAGATTCCTTTTTATTAGTATTTTTTTTAACCATATAAAAAATAAAATCTTGGCAATGACCTATCTTCCCTAATAGTATTTTCGGCGCTAAAGCATTTTACGACTCTGTTCGGAATGGAAAGAGGTAGTTCTACTTTGCTAATATCACCAAGAAATTTAACAAATTATAACAAAAAATTTTAAAAAATTAAATGCCCTTTTAAAAGTGAATATTAAAATAATGGTAAAAATAACCTTTTGCAACTTAATAAAGGCTTTGATCTATTAGTACTCCTTGGCTAAATACATCACTGCACTTACACCTAGAGCCTATAAAGTAATGTAATAAAATTAAAGATTGCTCTAAAATTTTAGACACATTACAAATAACTTGTATTCTACAAGAGATCTATAAGGATTTCTTATCTTGAGAATGGCTTCACGCTTATATGCTTTCAGCGTTTATCCAAAAGTAACTTAGCTACTCAGCGGTGCTCTTGGTAGAACAACTGATACACTAGAGGTTACCTCACTCCGGTCCTCTCGTACTAGGAGCAAAATCTCTCAAAAATCCAACGCCCACACAGGATAGAGACCAACCTGTTTCACAACGGTTTGAACCCAGCTCGCGTGCCACTTTAATAGGCGAACAGTCTAACCCTTGGGACCTTCTACAGCCCCAGGATGTGACGAGCCGACATCGAGGTGCCGAACCTTACCGTCGCTAGGAACGCTCGGGTAAGACCAGCCTGTTATCCCCGGGGTAGCTTTTATCCGACAAGCTCTGACGCCACCATACGCAATCAGAGGATCATTTTGCCCTGCTTTCGCAACTGCTCGACTTGTAAGTCTCACAGTAAAGCTCCCTTATACCAATACGCTCATAAGTTCCATTTCTATCGGAACCGAGGGAACCTTTGGACACTTTCGTTACTATTTAGAAAGTAACCGCCCCAGTCAAACTGACCACCAGACACTGTCCCATATCCGGATTACGGACATAGTTAAGATCTAAAAAAGCAAAAGGGAAGTATTACACTGTTGACTCCATCACAGCTGGCGCCGTAACTTCAAAGTCTCCCTCCTATTCTCTACAATCACCCATTTAAATCAATGCCAAGTTTCAGTAAAGCTCCACGGGGTCTTTTTGTCCTTGTGTGGGTAGGCCGCATCTTCACAGCCATTTCAACTTCGCCGAGTCCTCTGTCAAGACAGTACCAGATTCGTTACGCCTTTCATGCGGGCCACTAATTAAGTGGCTAGGAATTTCGCTACCTTAGGACCGTTATAGTTACGGCCGCCATTGACTAGGACTTCAGTCATAAGCTCAAATTTATGAATTGCTTCATAAATCATCACCCACTTCCTTAATCTACTAGCATTGGGCAGGCGTCAACCCCTATACATCCTCTTACGAGTTAGCAGGGATATGTGTTTTTGATAAACAGTCGATCTGATCTATTTTATGTCTCTTATACTTTCATACAAGAGCTGCTTTCTCCCAAAGTTACAGCAGTAATTTGCCGAATTCCTTAACAAAGGTTATCTCGATCACCTTAGTATACTCTACCAATCTACCTGTGTCGGTTTGCGGTACGGATAACAATATTTCTCACTAGAGACTTTTCCAGTAAAGAGAATAGTTAATAAGTTTCATCCGTGAAGAATCAACTTATATCACAGCTCACATTAACGTTCTGCCGGATTTACCTAGCAAAACTAGTTTACTGCTTTCAAAATCATATCCATAGATTTCTTAACCTCTCCTCCTTAGTCCTCCCTTCGTTTATAACGAAATATTGTTAGTACAGGAATATCAACCTGTTGTCCATTGCCTACGACTTTCGTCCTCAGCTTAGGACCGACTAACCCCCGGATGATTACCATAGCCGTGGAAACCTAAGATTTTCGGTGTGCGAATTTTTTATTTGCATTTCGCTACTCATGTCAGCATTCTTACTTCTATACCTTCCACTAGTCCTTACAGTCTAGCTTCAACAAATATAGAACACTCCCCTACCTCGATAACTTTATAAAAAAGCCATCAATTGTAATTTCGGTATTAAGCTTTAGCCCCGTTAAATTGTCGGCGCAAGATTCCTTTGCCAGTAAGCTGTTACGCACTTTTTAAATGGTGGCTGCTTCTGAGCCAACATCCTGGATGTCATTGGAATCTTACATCCTTTACCACTTAGCTTAAATTTTGGGACCTTAATTGACAATCTGGGCTGTTTCCCTTTCGACTAATGGAGCTTAGCCCCCATAGTCTAACTCCACAAATATACATACTAGAATTCGGAGTTTGACAGATCATGGCAAGTCAAAAGACCCCCAAGGATCAATCAGTGCTCTACCTCTAGTACTAAAATTCATAGGCTAGCCCTAAAGCTATTTCGGGGAGAACCAGCTATTTCCAGGTTCGATTGGCATATTACCACTATCCACAACTCATCCGATAGATTTTCAACTCTAACCGGTTCGAGCCTCCATATTGATCTCTCAATACTTCACTCTGGTCATGGATAGATCACCTGGTTTCGGGTCTTGTATCCAACTACTAATTGCCCTATTCAGACTCGCTTTCGCTACGGCTCCGTTTAATAAAAAACTTAACCTTGCAATTGGACCCAACTCGCTGACTCATTCTTCAATAGGCACGCTGTCGATCAGTAAAGATGAAATCTAAAATGCAAGCATTCTAAATAACATTTCCTCTACATTGACCTTCAACTGTTTGTAAATATATGATTTCAGGATCTATTTCACTCCCTTACTAAGGGAACTTTTCACCTTTCCCTCACGGTACTAGTTCACTATCGGTCACAAAAAGTATTTAGCCTTACCTCATGGATGAGGTATCTTTCTACATGCTTTCACCTATCACGTAGTACTTGGGACATAACTTCGAAGATTAAATGTTTTCTAATACACGACTTTCACGTTCTATGGTTTACCTTTCCAGATAATTCTTATAACAAATAATTTTATTAAACTTCTATAAAGCCATACAGATCTTTAATGTTATATCCAAAACACCTACCAAATTTAGACAACTGTACATTGTGTATCTACCTAAAATCTTGATATTTCTACCAAAATCCAAGTAATTACAAGTTTGGTAAGTTTAGGCTCTTTCCATTTCGCTCGCCGCTACTATGGAAATCACTATTGTTTTCTTTTCTCCCAGTTACTAAGATGTTTCAGTTCACTGATTTACCTCTTATTATCTATTTATTTAATAATAAGTTTCTAAAAATAAGAAGGGTTTCCCCATTCGGAAATCCCCGGATAAAAATGCTTAGTTGTCAGCTCTCCGAGGCTTATCGCAGACTATCACGTCCTTCTTCGGCTTTTTGTGCCCAGGCATCCATCATATACCCTTGATTGCCTTTATTAAGTAACAAAATGATTACTTATACCCATTATTTGAACAATATTCACTTTTAAAAGAGCATTGTAATTTCATGGAGACGAGGAGATTCGAACTCCTGACCTCTTCAGTGCAAATGAAGCGCTATACCAACTAAGCTACGTCCCCAAAATAAAACTGGGCGGCCATGGGATCGAACCATGGACCTCAGTCTTATCAGGACTGCGCTCTAACCAACTGAGCTAGTCGCCCAATAAATGCACTATATCCATTATATAATTTAAAAGTAGCAGGTACCATATACAGATCCAAAGGGTTTAAATTTACTCCTTAAAAGGAGGTGATTCAGCCCCAGATTCCCCTAGGGCTACCTTGTTACGACTTTATCCCAATCATTAATTTTACTCTCTATTGGCACAACCAATATTCAAGTACCATTAACTTTCATGACATGACGGGCGGTGTGTACAAGACCCGAGAACGTATTCACCGCAGCATGCTGATCTGCGATTACTAGCAATTCCGACTTCATGAGGGCGAATTGCAGCCCTCAATCTGAACTGAGGAAAGATTTAAGAGATTAGCTTCACTTTACAGTGTTGCAACTCGTTGTTCTCTCCATTGTATCGCGTGTGTTGCCCAAGACATAAGGGCTATGGTGACTAGACGTCATCTTCACCTTCCTCATCGTTGTAACGATGCAGTTTCCGAAGAAATATATAACATCAGATAAAGGTTGCGCTCGTTGCGGAACTTAACCCAACATCTCACGACACGAGCTGACGACAGTCATGCAGCACCTGTGATAGAGCTCCTTGCGGCACTCTCAACTTTCATTAAGATTCTCTAACATGTCAAACCTTGGTAAGGTTCTTCGTTCACCATCGAATTAAACCACGCGATCCACTGCTTGTGCGGGTCCCCATCAATTCCTTTGAGTTTTAGCCTTGCGGCCGTACTCCCCAGGCGGGATGCTTACTGCGTTAGCTGCGACACTCATATCAATACGAGTAAACCCATACAGATACAAATATCTAGCATCCATAGTTTACAGCATGGACTACACGGGTATCTAATCCGTTTTGCTCCCCACGCTTTCGAGCCTTAGTGTCAGGAAAGACCCAGAAGATTGCCTTCGCCTTTGGTGTTCCTTCTGATATCAACGCATTTCACTACTCCACCAGAAGTTCCATCTTCCCCTGTCTCCCTCTATCCAGACCGTTTCTCCAACCTTACATAAGTTATGCCTATGCCTTTGATCAAAGACTAAATCTGGACACCTACGCATCTCTTTACGCCCAATAATTCCGGATAACGCTTGTGGCCTACGTATTACCGCTGCTGCTGGCACGTAGTTAGCAGCCACTTATTCAAAGAGTAATCATTATTTTCCTCATTAAAAGAAGTTTACAATCCGAAGACCTTCGTCCTTCACACGGTGTCGCTGCATCAGGGTTTCCCCCATTGTGCAAGATTCCTGGTTGCTGCCTCCCGTAGGAGTTTGGGCCGTGTCTCAGTCCCAATGTGGCTGATCGTCCTCTCAGACCAGCTATCCGTCATAGCCTTGGTAAGCTATTACCTCACCAACAAGCTGATAGACCATAAACCTTTCCTTAACCGCTTTGCAGCTTTCATCTATAATATTTCAAATATAGATTATATTGAGTATTAATCTACCTTTCGATAGGCTATTCTCATGTTAAGGGTAAGTTATCTATGTATTACTCACCCGTTCGCCACTAAAACTTTTTCATATTGCTATGAAAAAGTTCTCGTTCGACTTGCATGCCTTAGGCGCACCGTTAGCGTTCATCCTGAGCCAGGATCAAACTCTCCAAAAAAAATATTTTTTTTAGGATTAACATTAAAAAAATCCTGAATCTCTAAAAGACCTGCTACTTTCAAATTATAAAAAGGACAATACAATGACAAACTTATATCATTTAGCTAACTAAAAGTCAAGAAACATAATTCAATAATAGACTACTTTCTTTTCTTTAATTTCTTAGGCATATACTTTCTTTTAGTAATTTCCTTATAGTAATCCACTGTATCTTTACCCAATGAAAATAAAAAATAATAGAAGAATACACAGAATAGTACTACAGTAAAAAATAAAAGTACAATAATATCTAACCTTGTATACATAGGAATAAATACTCTGCGAGCATATAAAACAAATGTTAAAATTACAGAAAAAATAAAAGCTGTCCAACTTACTTTCTTGAAATATTTAAATTTTGGACTCCCCTTCTCAATTTTGAAAACATAATAATACATAAACAGAACCCATATACAAAAAAGAATTCCTATAATAGTTATTATAGGAACAAAAAATACAAATGTACTTGGAGGTGTCTGAACCAAATATTTAAAATTTAACAATTTATAAAAATCTATATTCATTTATTATAATTAATTAATATTAGTATTAATCACTCCTCCACCAATTACATAATTACCATCATACAAAACACCAAATTGACCTGAAGCTACACCTATCTCTCCATCTTTCAATTTAACAGCAAGCGTATTCGGATTATCTCTAGAATATTTAATATTTTCAAGTTCAAGTAATTTTCCCCTATACCTTATTTGAATCCTTACATTATCTAGATTAAAAGATTCAACCAATCGATTAAAGTTATTTATCTCAAAATTATAAGTTTTACAATCCTCTATATCACCTACCACAAGAGTATTATCTTTATAATTTTTTTTAATTACATACAATGGTTTTGTTAATTTAGTATTTATACCTCTTCTTTGAGCAACAGTATAAAAAGAAAGTCCATCATGCTGCCCCAAGATATTACCCTCTTTATCAACTATATTTCCTTTCTGTGAAGAAATAGGTACATTTCTTTGAATAAATCCTTTATAATCATTACCAGGAATAAAACATATTTCCTGACTATCTTGTTTAGCAGATATTCTTAAATTTGCCTCTTTAGCAATATGCCTTACCTTCTCTTTACTAACAATCTCTCCAATTGGAAATAAAGTATTAGACAAAACAAGAGGAGAAATATTATGCAAGAAATAAGATTGATCCTTAGATATATCTACAGATCTAGATAAAAAATATTTTTCACCTTTATTAATAATTCTCGCATAGTGACCAGTAGCAACAAAATCTGCATTAAATTCTTTTAGTTTTTCATATAAAAGTCCAAATTTTATTTTTTTGTTACACATTACACAAGGATTTGGAGTTAATCCTAATTTAAAAGATGAAATAAAATACTCAACAATATCTTTTTTAAAATCATCTTTAAAATTTAGAACATAAAAAGGGATACCTAATTTATCACAAACACTTCTTGCATCTTCAACACCTTCAATAGAACAACACTTATTATCCTTCGCAGACAGGTGACCTGAAGAAACACCAGAATCTTCTGTCCAAAATTTCATGTTAATACCAATCAAGTTATATCCCTGTTTCTTTAATAAATACGCAGCAACAGAGCTATCTACACCACCTGACATAGCAACAAGAACTGTCCTCTTTTTATTCTCTTTAAAAGTTTTTAGCATATAATATCGAGATTATATCATTCCATGCTCAATTTTATACAACCTTTCAACCTCAGAAACACCAGTAGTATCAAAAGCAGACTTGTCCTTACGATAACTAATAATACGAGGAAATCTTAAAGCAAAACCTAGGGTGTCACCAGAAACACCAGCAGTATGAATAGGACTTTTAGTTATTTCATCAGACCTAACAGTAATAACAATCTCTGGTTTAACCCATACATCAGGAACCAAACTTTCGTTAACATAATAATTATAAGGTTTATCTAAAATACGAAATTCATCCATTTTTAATTTCAAAATAGGCAAATCTTCATTTTTAAAACCACTCCCAACCTTACAAATACTTTCAAATCTATCTTTTTCTTTATTATAAACACCAACGAGTATTGCACCAACTCCAAATTTTGCTCTAAACCCACCACCAGCATAATATCCAAGTATTACTACATCGATAGTATCTACAACACCTTTTAAATATCCTCTCTTAAGTTTCATCCAATCAAAATTTCTAACACCAGGAGTATAAAGACTATCAGGGGATTTTAAAACTAAACCTTCAAGACCTTTTTCTATCATAGATTCAAAATACTCATAAAGATCTTCAGAATTATTAAAAAGATAATTTTCAATCACATATATATTATTTTCATTATTCTCAGAAGAAATAAAAATTTTATTTAATAAATCCAATCTTTCTGTAAGAGAAACATCAATTAAAGATTTACTGTTATAAAACATAATATCAAAAACAAATACTTTTATAGGAATATCTTGTTGAAAAAAACTAACCTTATATTTCCTCTTTCTCTTTATGGTTTCCTGAAAAGTCAATAATTTATTATTACTAGGATTGAATCCAACAATTTCGGAATCTAAAATTACTCCATTACTTATTTGTATTTTTTTTAAATTATCTACTACATCAGGAAACATATCAGTAATATTTTCAAGATTCCTACTAAAAAGATAAATGTCTTTAGAAGATGTAATATGTATTTGGCACCTCATACCATCTAATTTTGGTTGTGCGAAAACCTTACCATACCTATTCAATGCATCATCAAAAGAAGAAGAGCGCTCAACTAGTTTTGAAAAAATTGGAATACCAGGAATAATACCAAGATTTTTCAAATCATTAAAGTGAAATATGGCAAATTTCGCAACTTTTCCTAAATCAGAACATTTAGCATATGCAGATTCAATATTTTCTTTACAAGATCGATCACCACTAATTACACACGACAAGGCATCTAATATAGTTTTATTACTAAAACCCAACCTCAACTTCCCTAAAATTATTCGTATATAAAACTTTCCTTCCAAAGGAGTAAATTTTAACAACATTCCTTTAACAATACTAGATTTTATTTCAACAGATTTATTTCCCGATATTTGAGTAATTTTTTTCAAAGAATTATATACCTCAGCAAAAGAAATACCTTCACCCTTTTCCGCCTTTTTAAGGAATTCATATACTAAACCCAAATCACCAAATTCAGCCAATAAATTCTTTACATCTATATTACTTTTCTTAAAAATATCACATAATATATTAATAAACATTTTTTCTCCAAAGTTAAAAACACTATTAATATATCCAGGATCCACTTTACCATCCAATACATATATTAGTTTATCTATATTATTTTCATCAACAAGCTTAAAGAGAGAACATAACTGAGATTGTATCTCTAGCCTAGAAGATGTATTTTCAATATTTACAAAATATTTACAAAGGTTTTTAAAACTCAACATATTTTTATAAATCAAGGAAATAAAATAAGGTTTGACCAGTCATGACCATATTTAACTTCAACTTCAAGAGGTACATCCAAAGAAAAATTATTTATCATGGCATCCTTAATACCTTTAATAATATCAACATATTGTGACTTATCTTTAAAATTTTCAATTTCAAAAATAAGTTCATCGTGTATTTGTAGTATCATTGATATGTTAGGATAATTTGTTAAAAATTTAGAAATCCTCTCCATAGCTATTTTTATAATATCAGCATTTGTACCTTGTACAGGCATATTTATAGCTTCCCTCATCATACGAGATACATAACCATATCCTCCACTTTTTTCAAAATATCTTCTTCTTCCAAATAATGTTTCAACATAAGAATTCTTACTAACTGAAAGCTCTATATCCTTATAATAAGACTTTATACCAGGAAAATAGTTAAAATAATTCTCTATAAATTTTGAGGCTTCAGATCTAGAAATACTAAGTTGTTGAGATAATCCAAAGGAGGAGATCCCATATATTATCCCAAAATTGATTACTTTAGCAACACGTCTATCTTGAGGTGACACATCTTCATACTTCTTATTAAAAATTAAAGCGGCAGTATAAGAATGTACATCAATATGATCATCAAATGCTTTTTTTAAATTAACATCTTTGGAAAAATGAGCCATTATCCTTAATTCAATTTGGGAGTAATCGAAAGAAAATAATACTTTACCAACATCAGCAATAAAAGCACTTCTAATATATTTTCCATAATCAGACTTCACAGGAATATTCTGTAAATTTGGATTAACAGACGAAAGTCTTCCAGTTGCAGTACCAGTAATATTATAAGTAGTATGTAAACGATTATCATCAAAAACTAATTCTGCAAGGCTCTTAGTATATGTAGATCTAAGCTTACTTAACTCCTTAAACTGAAGTATTAAATCAATAATAGGATAATCTATTTCTAAATTTCTTAATACATACTCATTAGTTGAAAAAGTACCATTTTTGTTTTTCTTAACAGGAGCAGGTATTTTTAATTTTATAAACAACATCTCACCTAACTGCTTAGGAGATAATATATTAAATTCCTCCCCAGCAAGATTAAATATTTTTTTACTTATTTGATTTATTTTTTCTGAAAAATCATTATACAAACCATTAAGCATATTAAAATTAATCATAATTCCCTTCATTTCCATCTCAAACAAAATCTGGATTAATGGCATATCTATATAATAAAAAACTTTTTTCTGAGATAAGTCCTGATCAAATTTACGATCAAAATATTTATACAATAAATAAGTAAAGTGAGCATCACTACAAGAGTAATCTGACAAAAAATTTTTATCTAATTCATATATTGTTTTCTTAAAATTACTTGTTAGTTCCTCATAAGACATCATTCTAAAATTAAAAATTTCAGAAACTAAAGTTTTTAAACTCGTACTAGAAAAATTCAGCAACCTAGAAGCTAATTGAGTATCAAAATACAAACCATTAACATTCACACCAATATTTATTAATGAATGTAGGTCAAATTTCAAATTATGCCCAATCTTTTTAATATTTGCATCATAAAAAATATTTTTTAATTCTTGAAAGGAATTAGATTTCAATATCTGAGCATCTGTCAGTAATATATAAAATGTTTCTTTTTTGTTAATTGCAATAGATATACCTACACATTTTGATCTCATTATATCTAAACTATCCGTTTCTGTGTCAAAAGCAAATTCATTCAAATGCTTTATGCGTTCAACCAAATTAGATAATTTATCTACTGTATCAATTAAATTTTTATCAAAATTATGTTCTGTCACAATATTCTGATTAAAAATATCACCAGATAATTCTGGAAAAAATTTATTGACTAAACTCTTGAATTGATATTCAGATAATTTTGCAACAACCTTATCTTTATCAAAATTAATATAAAGATCAGATAATAAAAATGAAGGAAATTCTATATCACAAAATAGTGTTGATAATTTTTTTGAAGTGAATGCAAAATCCTTCCCGTTAACAAGCTTATTTTTTAATGCAGGTTTAATTTTATCAATATTATTATATATATTTTCAAGTCCTCCAAATTGTAAAATCAAATCCTTTGCAGATTTATCACCTATACCACTAATACCAGGAATATTATCTGAAGGATCTCCCCGCAAGCCTTTATAGTCAATCAAGTAATAATGAGGAAATCCTAAAAAATCTTTAATATTATTAATATTTATCTCTATTGAAGAAGAAAATGATTTCCCTGGGAGTATAACAGAAACATTATTATCTACTAACTGAAGAAGATCTCTATCCCCTGTTACCACAAAAATATTAATATCTTCATTTTTAAATTTACTTACAAGAGAGGCAATGACATCATCTGCTTCAAATCCAGGAAATTCAAATACATGGATATCAAAAGCTTTTAATATATCCTTGACATACCCAAATTGTAGTTTTAAATCTTCTGGGGGAATTTGTCTATTAGCTTTGTATAAGGAATATTCCTTCTTTCTAAAAAGTTCTTTGTCTGAAACATCAAAAGCACAAGCTATATAATCAGGAGAAAATTTATTCAGGATGTTACATAATATCGTAAAAAATCCATAAGCTGCATTTACTAAACGACCATTTGAGGTTAAAGGAGAAATTGCATGATATGACCTAAATATAATAGAATGAGAATCGATTAAAAATAATTTTTTTCTATTTTTATCCAGTCGTTTTTCCTGATTCATTTATAAGACCATTGACTAAAACTTCAAATTCCTCGCCTTCTAAAACTTCTTTTTCAATCAATGTCTTTGCAAGAGTATCTAATATGTTTTTATGTTGTTGTAAAATTTCAATAGCCTTTTTATAACAATTATTAATAACTTTAGCTACTTCAACATCAATTTTATAAGCAGTTTTATCGCTATAATTTTTGTCAACAATTCCATATGAAGAGGACTCTTCATCATTTCCATATTGAACTGGTCCCAATTCATCACTCATACCAAACTGTGTAACCATATTACGTGTCATCTCTGAAGCTTTTTTAATATCATCAGAGGCGCCATTGGTAATATCATCAAATTGTATTTTTTCTGCAGCTCTCCCTCCTAACATATGAGTTATTAGTGTAATAAATTTAGTCTTTGTATACAATTTATTCTCCTGAGAAGGAAGGTACATTGTAGCTCCACCGGACATACCTCTAGGAACTATAGATATACGATGTACAGGATCAGACTCAGGTAAAAATTTTGAAACTAAGGCATGCCCAGATTCATGGTAAGCAACAATTTGTTTTTCATGATCAGATCTTACTCTTTTCTTTTCAGGTCCCATCACAACCTTAGTTGCTGCCTCTTCAATATCTGATTCGGAAACATGGGATTTATTCGTTTTTGCTGCTATTATAGCAGCCTCATTTAGCATATTTTCTAGATCAGCACCTGAAAAACCAATTGTTCTTTTAGCAATTTTATCAAAACTTATATCACTAGCCATTTTTTTATTTTTAGCATGTAATAATAAAATCTCTTTTCTTTCCTCTAAATCAGGTAGATCTAAAGTTATTGTCCTATCAAATCTACCAGGACGTAGTATAGCAGGATCGAGTACATCTGGCCTATTTGTAGCAGCAATAACAATTACATTTGTTGTACTATCAAATCCATCCATCTCAACTAATATTTGATTTAAAGTCTGTTCTGTATGAGTTGAAGTAAATGACACTCCTCTTTTTCTTGCAACTGCATCAATTTCATCTATAAATATAATAGAAGGGGCAGTCTTTCTTGCCTTCATAAATAAATCCCTAACTCTTGAAGCACCTGCACCAACAAGCATTTCTTCAAATTCAGATCCTGAAGTGGAAAAGAATGGAACACCACTTTCACCAGCAATAGCTTTTGCGAGCAATGTTTTTCCTGTACCAGGTAATCCTACAAAAAGTACACCCTTAGGTATACGTGCACCCAAGCTTGTATATTTTTTGGGATTTTTTAAAAAATCTACAATTTCAAAAACTTCTTCCTTTGCTTCTTTAGCACCAGCAACTCCACCAAAAGTAACTGACTGTTTCTTTCCTATAAATAACCTCGCCCTGGACTCTCCCATCGAAAATATACCACCAGACCCAGCAGATCTAAACTGCCTTACCATATACCAAGTAGATACTATTATAACAATTATAAATAAGAGGGTAAGTAGGTCACTAAAATTAAATATTGACTTTGGAGCAATTGAAATATTAGGATAATTTGCTAAGTTAATTCCACTAGAAGTAAATTCTTCAACAGGATTGGTAGGTGTACCTAAGTTTGCGTATATTTTGGAACCTTTATTCAAAACGGCAGTAGCATAATTAGGATAAATTACTACACTTTTAACTTCATTGTTTTTTATATCATGTATTAATGTACTTAATGGAACACTTGTACCATTATTAAAACTAGGCATAAAAAGATACAAGAGAGAAAACAATATTAATAGTGCAATAAATACCCAAAACCCATTTAGTCCTCCACGATGAGCATTTTTAGAATGATTTTTTTTGTTGTTGTACATATTTTTAAAAATTAAATGTAATAGCGACGACAGGAATCGAACCTGTGACCTAAGGCTTATGAGTCCTTTGCTCTACCTACTGAGCTACATCGCCCTAAAATAAAAGAGAATTCAAAGAACAAATAATTCAAAATTGTGGGGGTTGGATTCGAACCAACGACCTTCAGGTTATGGGCCTGACAAGCTACCACTGCTCTACCCCACGAAGCCAGTAATGATAAATAATACAATAAATACGCTTTATAGTCAATTCAAATAGCTTATTAAAATAAAGAATACTACAATAAAGTTAAAACTTTTTTAAAACAGTAATTTTAACCAACTTACAAAAGATGGGCTATTATGTACAACAGACACAGTATTAGAATGTTTATTGGAATTATTAACATTAACAAATGAATTTACTGAATTTGCAGGAAGAACAATTTCAGTAGAGTTCTTACCTTTTACTAAGTTTAAATCAGAACTAGAAACATTTTCTTTATAATAATTACTATTATAGTATTGATATTCACTCTTTAATTTACTATTATTAGATTTCACTTGGGAAACTAAGTCAGAAATTTTAGAAATTTCTCCTTTCACTGCAACATAATGATTATATGTGGAAAATAAATTAAATAATAAAATAGCCAAAAAGAACAATGTTATTATTGTTATAAGATAGTACCCTAAGTTATTTTTTTCTTTATTTATAGCCATTAATTTAATTAATATACTACAATATTTGTATTGACAAATACAACCACAAATGATAATATT
The DNA here is from genome assembly GCA_027459825.1 of bacterium. Lineage (GTDB taxonomy): Bacteria > Patescibacteriota > Dojkabacteria > JAKAPS01 > JAJZLI01 > JAJZLI01. Next base: position 23,679 of record DAIDGT010000005.1, on the reverse strand, counting down.
TCAATATATAAATACATTATAAGACAATCATTTATGCAAAATGTTATTAATAAATTTACAGAAGAATTAAAATCTTCTGGAAAATCAATACACACAATAATAGCCTATAAAAAAGATATAGAGCAATTATTGGAATATTTTTCTCAAAATGGGGTTAAAGACTTTAGTGATGTAACTGAAGAAAAATTAAGGGACTACTTTAAAAGTACGAGCCAAAATAATTCGCTATCAATAAAGACAGTATCAAGAAAACTTAATAGCACAAGAACTTTTTTTAAATACTTAGAAAATTCAAATATCATAAAAGAGAATCCTGCAAGTTCCATATCACACCCTAAAATAGAGTCTAATACTCCAAGAATACTATCAGAAATAGAATATAGGGCGTTAAGAGATACAGCAAGATCTGATACAAGAACATTTATCATTATTGAACTCTTACTTCAAACAGGAATAAGAATAGGAGAACTATGTAGGATAATAGTAGAAGACATTCATCTAGATCCTAAAAACCCAACATTAAAAATAACTGCATATGCATCAAACCCAGAAAGGGTAATACCTCTAAATCAATCTGCAGTTAAGGTATTACAACAATATTTAGAAATTAGACCAAAGAATGCAAAAACAGAAGAATTATTTATTACAAAAAATGGGAATCCCCTACTTGTTAGAAATGTTAGATCAACAATAGACAATATGTTTAGAAAATCAGGAATAGAAAAGGCCAAGGTAAATGATTTAAGAAATACATTTATAGCTCACCACTTATCCAAAGGGACAAATATATTCCAGCTATCTAAAATAATAGGACACAAAAGAATATCTACAACTGAAAAATATATAGGAAAGATCAAAATGGGTGCAGAAAAGTTAATGCCTCTTGCAGAACTATAATTCCAAATAAAAATTAAGTATTTTAATGTGAAAGATAAATATTGAAAAATATTATAGTAGTGATACCATATACACATTAAAGTATATGGATAACACAAAAATCACAAATAAGTCCCGCATCCAAGTACAAGAATCCCCTATATCCATATTCTTATTTTCAGATACACGATTTTCAATAGTATGGTTAATACTTAGATTATATATTGGATACCAATGGATGGTAGCAGCTTTAGATAAGTTAAATCAATCTACATGGATAGGAAAAGAAGCAGGAGTTGCACTAAAAGGATTTATACAAGGTGCAATAAAAAATTCTGGAGGAATACACCCTAATGTATCTCAATGGTATGCATGGTTTCTCATGCATATAGTATTACCTCATGTAATAACATTTTCTTACCTTGTGACATATGGAGAACTATTTGTAGGAATAACATTAATATTAGGATTATTCACAGGAATTGCAGCATTTTTTGGAAGTTTTATGAATATGAATTATCTGTTTGCAGGGGCAGTAAGCATCAACCCAATAATGTTTTTGATTGAATTATTCATAATACTAGCATGGAGAACTGCAGGATGGATAGGATTAGACAGAATACTATTACCTATTCTCGGGACACCATGGAAAAAGCAAATACAGTAATTTCATTGGGCACAGATGGACTCGAACCATCGACCTCCGCTTTATAAGAACGATGCTCTAACCAGCTGAGCTATGTGCCCTTAATAACTAATTATACAACAGATGCCTGATGTTATCACACCAATATAAATCAAATCAACACTTACTTCTGAACTAGAGTATCTCCATACTGAGCAGGCCTTGCTGTATTCTTTATCTCTCCCCTGGACTTTATTTCAGATTCAACATCATTCACATCTTTTCCATATTTCAACCTAGAAAGTCTAATAATTGCATTACATACCTCAGTATCTGATGGCATATCGGTCATTACTGTTTGCATTGAAAATGGTTGTTGAACTTCTCCTTTTGATATAGTTTTAACATAAGTATTCCTATTTTCTAGGTTAATCAAGTCCTTTTGATTAAATACAGGTTCGAATTCCTTCTCTAAAAATTCTGCATCTGATACACCAACTTTAAAACTTATCAAAGTTCCAACATTTCCAAAAACAGCATTTTTCACTTCTTCAGTCATCTGAGCAATATACTGATTAGCAACTGTTAAATTCAATTTATACTTTCGTGCTTCAGATAAAATTTGTGCAAAATCTTCAGTTGCAAAATTCTGAAATTCATCTACATAAAGATAAAAATCTTTACGCTCGGATTCTGGGATATCGGACCGAGACATTGCAGCTGATAATATTTTTGGCACTAATAGTAATCCTAGAAATTGAGAATTTTCTTCTCCAATTTGTCCCTTATCAAGATCTACTATTAAAATTTTCTGGTTATCCATCACATCTCTCATACTAAATGAAGATTTACTCTGACCCAGAATATTTCTCATTAATTGATTAATTACAAATCTATCAAATTTGGAAGCAAAGTATCCCAATGTTTCAGATTTGTGGTAATCAGTAGTTTGAGCTATCTCTTCTGTCCAATACTTTCTTACCATATCATCTTTAATGTGTGGCAACATCTCATCAATAAAATTCTTATCCAAAAGTACTAACCTTAAAACCTCAATAAGAGTATTACCTGGTCTAGACATTGCAGTTAACATACAATTTCTTACTGCTCTCTCAAGCCTAGGACCAGTAATTCCTTGCCTATTAGGATCAAACATTTTTTCAAGCATATGATAAAAAGAGTTAACAATTAAGTGTTTATCCTGTTCTGAATAATACTCCATTATATTAAGCCCCAATGGCCTTTCAAAATCAGCTGCATTAAAATAAATAACATCTTCAGCTCTAGAAGCAGGAATCCTTTCTAGTATATTTTTTGCTGATTGTCCATGAGGATCAAGAAAAGCAACACCTTTCCCCTCCTTAATATCTTGTAAAACCAAGGATTCCAATAATGTAGATTTACCTGTACCTGTCCTTCCTACTATATACATATGCCTTCTCCTATCATCATCAGCAATATACACAGGTCTAACATTTCCTCGATATATACCATTACCAAGAAAAAGTCCTTCAAAAGGGACTCCACTTGGAACAGGCGCTTTTTTAGCCATTAACCATTTTATATGAGGAGTTTGAACATTTTTATTAGGAAAGTGATATAAGCTAGCAAGTTCCATGGTATTCAATACTAATGCTTTTCCAAACATCCAACCAAACAAATCGGGAGAATCTAAAAGAAATCCCGTTGCAAAATCTTTTTTCTGAAAAGATTTCAAATTTACCTTTTTTAATTTATTAAGGTATGGGTCATTAAATTGAGAAAAACTTTGTACCATATTATCTAAAATAGATTTTGCTCTTGCTTTATCTCCACTAACCACAACAAGTCTTATAGTTGCATCAAAACCAACTTTTTGTGTTTTTTCCTCAATCTTCTTATTAATATATTCCTTTGTACTACTGAGAGACTTCGGGGCTTCGTCCTTTTTCGGGGAAGATGGTTTAGTAAAATTATTAGCTTTTTTAACCCAAACATCGGAAGCAGGAGATAAAATGATCTGAAAAGCAGCATATTCACCAGAGTTTAATCTACTTACTACACTGGTGATATTCGATAGTGTATCGACTTTCATTTCTTCAGAATGGACTTTAATCGGAAAATATGATTTCTTTGAAAATCCAAGCTGAGCAAATTCAACATATCCAGGATTTTTAAAAATATCAGTTTTTTCTGTACGCAAAACTTCTGCAACAGGATATGCTGCATGAATCTGCTTTTCTACTAGGTCTGCAAAGTCCTCATTACATGTAACATAAAAATCAATAACTTCTGCAGTTGCCATAATTTCAATGGAAAAAAATTGAAGATTTCCCATTAATTTTTCGATAAATGATCCACCTTTGATACCAGACAAACTGGAAAACATTTGATCCGCAGCTGAAATTTCAATCTCATTGTCCATAGGGATTGTAACCTCAAAAGTTACAGACTGTTTTTTATTTTTTATGAAATTGGAAATTTTAATTTCTCTAAACACAAAGAATAAAACTATACTTGCTACTATGAAAATGAAAGCAAGTACCAAAAGAATAAGCCCTAGATCAATAAACACTTTTCCTACAATAGAAAAATTTAAATTTATATTTGAAATATTAACAGGATGTAAGTACATGAAATAAATTATACTCTAATTTTTTAGTAAATATTACTATGCAGACAATCTTTCTTTTAAATTACGCCAATATAAAGTAGAATAAACATCTTCTATTCCTGACAATTTATACCCATCACCAAGAGAAAGATCACCTAAAGGAGGATTACTTCCTACAGGTATAGCATCATGGTGATTTGGGATAGTACCATTAGGAGATACAGAATCAACCCTTTTTTGATATATATTATGAGTATGAGGAACATTACTAATACCTTCAGAAGGAAAACTTGTCTCTTTTGGACTTGCTAAGATTTCAGACATAAGTAAATCATATTATAGGATAAAAGCTGATATTATGCAAATAATCAATCATTAAACTTTACCTTTATTACGTCTATTTATTTCATATTCCATTTCTTTATTAGCAGTTAACTTTTTTTCTTTATCTCTCTTGTCATATTTTTTTAAACCCCTTACAATAGCAATTTCCACTTTAATTTTATTTTTTAACAAGAAAACCTTAATGGGAACGACAGTTAACCCTTCTGCCTTACTTGCCTTATACAATTCTTTTATTTCGTATTTATTTAATAAAAGTCTTCTTTTACGATTAGGGTTGTAACGAAAACTTTTATCCATCCCCATAATTGGAGGAACATACATATGAACAATAGATACTTCATTATCAGTAACAGAGATAAAGCTGTCAGTAATACTAACATTAGAATTTTTGATGGATTTAACCTCATATCCAAAAAGTACAATACCCGCTAAATATTTCTCCTGTATAGAGTAATCGTGAGATATTTTTTTGTTGTAAGAGAAAACTTTCATACACTTACCTTTATAATCTTAGTACCAGAAACAAGGTACAAACTACTACCATCTGAAGAGATATCTATATAATCTATATGAGAAAAAATTTTACTATCACTTCCAAGATATACATACTGTTTTACAAATTTATAATCAATTGTATCAGTCGCATTAATCGCTGGTTTCTGAAGAACTACAACACGCTCATGTGAAGGATCAACAATAAAAATATCATTTGTATACATATTATCATATATATATGACACTTCTCCTAAAGGGTATTCCATAGCCTCCTGGTTAGTTATATTAAATGGAGTTGGTTGATTTGCATAAAACCTTTCTATACTACCAGAAGAATCTACTACAAAAATATTTCCATCTACTGCAAAAGATTTTGATCCTTTCAAAATTGGAGAGGTGAAATCTTTAGAAACTTTATATCCATTATTTTTGTTTGCTACATACATAACCCCTGAAGAAGGATCAAGCATATAGATATTTCCAAGAAAAGATTGAATATACTTCACTGAAGCAATAGGATTTGTTAAGTTTTGTAAGCTACCAGAAGCGTTCACTTTATAAAGACCATTATTTACATCATACAAAAACATTGAAGAATCAGTAACGGAGTATGTTAGGTACTGAGGAATTGAAATTCCACTCTTAAGAGACTCAAATATTGAAGGATTAGAAGAACTTGAATTTGAAAATGAAAATACATACTGAGAAGATGGAGATGTTATATAGATACTTTCTCCCACATTAAGAATTGAAGAAATATTTGCCCCGGGATAAAATATTGAGACATCAGACAGTATTTGAACATTACTCATAGGGGTAATATCATTTATTGTATAATATATATTATATATCTGTCTTTTTAAATTTTCTATTTCGGAATTATTAATATTTAGTGACAATGCCTCTGAAATTAAAGATTCATCCTTATTTATAATAGAATCTTTAAAAGAGATTGATTTAGTACCATTAAGCTCAGATAAGTCTGAAGATAGTTGGGATTTTATGCTCTGAAATTTTGATTTTTCAAAATTTATATTATTTTTCTGAACAAAATGAGCTTTACTTAAAAAAAAAATATTATTATAAGTATAAAGATAATTATACCTAAAACAGTATATTTTTCTTTACGAAAAACACTGAAATCTTTTCCTATATTACTTTTATATTCCCTAGATTTGTTTTTATTTATAACATACATAATTGCATTATATACAAGACTCACAAAAGAATACAAAACGACAAAAATAGATTTTAATATTAACTTCCATTGAACTTTTTTCAGATAATTCCAAAAAGAGTAGATAGCATTTGAAGAGCCTTTATGAACACCAGATACAACTTTTTTAGAAAAATCACCAAATTTATTACCAAAATCAAATTCCTTAATTTTATCAGCAATAACATTATTTTGTATTACATTTTCGTTTATATGCTCATGAATATCTTTATTATTAAATGATTCTGATTTTAAAACAGCGTCATCTACTTCCTGATTTGTGTCAAAAACATCTAAAATAATAAAACTGACATCTCCTCTTTTTGATCCAACCTCTAATTTACCTAGCTGCTTTTGATCCAGACTAAGAATACTTTTCCATCTGGATTCATCTATGTATAACGAACAATGTGGAGTTGCTAATATGAAATTATCATTATTCTTTAAAAACCCACTAGCAGTAGCAACAATATTATTACCAGATGTAAGTAAGTGGTCAGAAAGATTCATCAACTTACCATCCCTAAAAAGCAAAATTAAAGATGTCCCAATTCTTGCCATGTACCCAACATCACCCCATACAACAAAACAGGTAACATTAAAATCAATATCACCTTCAATATTTGCGTCAATTATTGATTTTTGTAGATTATTGTAAGCAAAGTTAAGAGAAGAATCCAATACATTTATAACACTTGAGACTGTATTCGTAAAATATGTAGACTCTAAATCATCTAAAAATGAATCCAAATACTTATTAGCATCAAATTCTATCGGACCAGAAACATCAACTGCAGAGAAAAGTTTCCCTCTAAATTCTATTAAATTTTCATCTTGAGGGAGATGTAAATAAACATGAGAAAAGATATTCTTATCTACATTTTTATCTATATAACTTTTTGGATGTATATCTAACCTACCCATAGATTAAATCATGATACCACAAGTAAAGTATGCTTTGTACACCTTCATTAAATATTATTATAAAACTCCATTACTCAAAAGTACATTATCACAATTGGTTAATTACTACTTGCTGAGAATTATTACTTGAATATATCTTGGTTCCATTTGCATAAATACTAAAACCTGATGTAGGAGTAATATTATAGCTAGAAATAGATCCTCCCATAATTCCAACCCTAATATTTACAACTGAACTCTGATAATTAGAAATTGATGTACCCGGGTAATACGCAGACAAAATCTGAGTATAATTTTGTCCATCCAAAGCTCTTCCTTCTGCACCACACTGACTAAGACCAAGCCTAAAACCATTTGCAAGAGAGTTTATTTGGAAACCATTAGTAGTATTCCCAGTAATTGTATAAAGAGCGAAATAATTATTAACTGTTAGTTCTGATTTATTATTAGTACTCTGACCTATTGTGTAATTCAATGATGGAATTTGAATATAGTACCCATATGGAGTAACTGTATTATATACAAATGCAAAATCTTGTGCATCTAATGAATAAGTAGTTCCACTTTGATTAGTAAATACAACCGTTGTATTTTCTGAGGCAACGGGACCAGTGCTACTAACATCAGTACTAAGACTAGAAATATTTGAAGACGATGCAATATCATAGGCAGCAGGGGCATTCCACCAAGCATTAGATAAATTTGCTAATTTTATAGCAGTAGAATCAGTACTATTTTCAAAGTAATTGGTATCATTTATTATAATTGCAATCTGACTAGGCGTTAGTGTTACATTATTAAACCAAGCATAATTAAAATCCTCTGTACCATTACACACAGAATTATAATTTTCAGTACTAGAACTATCCTCCCCTGACTGTAAATATGGAGCACTACCACCCCAAACCTCAGAGTCTGATAAGTTATATCCTCCATTCGACGCAGCATATACACTATCAATAATTCCTCCATTATAAGTTAAAATATCACCATTGGTACTGGATACGGCATCTTCCCAATTACAATAATTACTCTTGATACATTCCTCATTTTTAGAATACCCTACATAACTTTGATCCACTGTACCATTTTGTAAATCATAATTTTCACTAGAAAATTCTCCCATATGATACAAAGCATATGTCCTCGCTGCTATAACTTGAGATTCTAACGCATTAGGCTGCCAACTAGCAGACATCTCACCTATTCCCTGCAAATAATCCTCCAAAGGTAAAATATTAATAAATTGAGAATTTGTATCTGCCCTAATTTCATCTGCACCTAAATACGAGATATTGTTTACTGACATTGGAGATCCGATATTTTGAGGATTGATATCGATTGGACCAGAAACATTATTAAAAGACTGACCACCTACAGATACAGAAAAGTTTCCACAAGAAGAATTACAATTATCAGATACTATATAAGGAGATGAAGAACTACTAGAAGAAACATTTGTATTAGAATCACTAACTTGTGATTGCACTTGAGAAACTGACTTTACAGTTGTGGTTTGAGGTGTAGGCGAAGAGTTCACACTACTTGCAGCAAGTTTTTCTTGTTGGAGTTGAGCAATTTTTTGAGCAATCCCTTGTTGTAATCCTGCAATATTACTAAGACTACTATTAGTAAATGCAATATCGTTACTTATACTACCTACTTGAGCATTATAGTAAGCAAGGTCATTCTGTAATTTTAAACTTTGTGATTTTTGAAAAGATAACTCATTATTAATGGTAACTATTTCTGAATTTGTAGTAATTATCTTCTTTTTAATACTATTAAGTAAAGATTGATTCTCTCCCCAACTTACAGCAAATGTAGAAAATTCAGAAGAAGATAGAAATAATTCAAAAGGATTTTCTTGGGTATTTATATATAGTAACTTAAAAGCCTGATTTCTTTTATCCTCCAAATTATTTAAAAAGGATTTATAATCACCCAAAGAAGATCCAAGACTAGATAGTAATAACTTAATTGCATTTAAAGTATTCCCTTCTTGAGATATTAGAGAATTTATAGATACCAAGGAATTCATATCACTACTTTTCCTTGCATCAAGGTTATTTATTTGAGATTCAAGCTGTTGATTCTGAGATTGTAGTGCATTAATACTATTTTGAATATCCTGTACTGACTGAGCAGATACAGAAGAGATAACTCTTCCATTTACAATACCAACAAATAAAAGGAAGACTACTGTCAATATTTGAATAAAAATCTTATTTTGAGACATACATATTTATACCAAATCTTTAAATAAATCGTGACAAGTAAATAAAAAGATTTGATTAAAAGATGAAAAATACTTTAATAGATCCTTTGCAATATCTAACCTATCTTTATCAAAATTTACAAAAGGATCATCTAGTAACATAATAGATTTTCTGCCTTTTAAGACAACATTTAGTATTGATAGCCTTGCCAACATGTATACTTGATCAAGCAATCCTGCAGATAGGTTATCTTGAGTATTTATAAATTCTTTTTTATTTCTATCAAAAATTGAAAAATATTTATTATCAGAAATTTTAAAACTAGAATATTTATCATTTGTAATCTTACTAATCCAGTCAGATCCAAGTTTATTAAAGTCCTCAGATAATTGATTAAAAACATCATCTTTAGATTTATTTAAATTTTCTAGAGCTATCTTCATTACAGAAAATTGCATATCATAAAAAATTTTTTGTTCTTTAAGAGAAGATAATCTATCTTCCATACTACCAATTTCTTCTTCAGATACAAAAGAGTCAGATATTCTTGTATTATCTGCAAGTATTTCATCTTCAATATCAAATTTATCCATCTCTAAGTCACTAAGCTCCAATTGCTTCTTCCTTAAAACCACAGGATCTGCAGTAGAAAAAGACTTCATGTCATCACTAATTTCATAATCTAAATTTTTCCTTTGCACAAAAAGATCTGCCTGTTTTTCTTCTAATGAATCAAGTGTTTCTTCACCAAGGAGACCTCTTATTGTTGCCTCCCCTTTTAGTAGTTCCTCTTTATTAGAAAGCAAAATCGATTTTTGTTTAAATAATTCAGAAATAGAAGAAATACCTAATGAAGTTAATATTGAATTGATACGATCTGAGGTCATTTGAATCTCTTTATCAATTTCAACAATTCTATCTTCATCAGGATTGTGGAATTTTTCCAATTTATTAAAATATATATAATTTAAATATAGTCCTATAAATACAACATCAATGAGAAGAGCTGCAAAAATTAAAAATCCGAAAAAAGAAGAAATAATTGTCAATGCAAGAAGGACAGTACTAATAAATATGACAAACCTAGGATTTCTACGAATAGGAGTAATATGCAATTCTTCAATATGCTTTTTTCTATCCTTTAAGATATCTAAATCTTTTTTTCTTAAGTCTATTTCTGCCTGTAAAGATAATAATTCCTGCCCTGATTTATCTATGTCATTTAGAAAATCTTCTTTGTGCGTAGCCTTTATTCTTTTTAATTGTTCACCTAACTCATAAACCCTATTAATCCTTAACTCCATATCTTTTAACTCTTTATCTATCCTTATTTTTTTTTCATTGATCTCTTTTAATTTATTGGAATTTGATATAAAAGATTCTAAAGCTTTCATTTCATGCTCTATCTTTTTTAACTTTTCATCTCTTTGAATAATTTGAGATTTTTTACCCTCTACATTTCTATACTCTTCACGCGCTTTTTCTAGTCTTCCCTGTAAATCCTTTATTTCATTCTCAATTTTTTTTAATACCCCTACATTTTTTGAAACATGATACATACCAAGTTGCATATCTTGTATTTTTTTCTCAAGCATAGAAATAACATCTACAACATTTCTAGAATTATCAAGATTTTCTACAGATAAAATGGCTAAAATCTGCTTTTGTAAATTTTCAAAATTTGACTGAATTGAAGAAATATCTCTTTGTCCAATACAAGATAATTTCAAAAAAAGATCTTTTTGGATACCTAACGCATTAGAAATAAAATTTTTACAATCATCAGCATTAGAACTGCCGATTAATTTGCTTTTTTTTAAATTAAAATCCTTAGATATGGTATATTCCTTATTTTCATATATAAAAGTGAGTTCTAGTTCTGGATAAGAATTCTTTCCCCAAGTCTTCAAACCCTCAAGGTACGATTTATTAACTTTTTCTGGATCATCAAACAATGCAGATATTATTGCAAAATATAAAGTTGTCTTACCACTTTCATTAAGACCATAGATTATATTGATACCATCTTTAAAAGAAAATTCTTTACTATCAATTTGTCTAAAGTTTTTTATTTTAATATGCTTTAAAATCATATAACATCCTCGTTTCCAGAAAGAAGGGCAATACCCATTTCAAGTGCCCTTGAGTACTTTTCTTTATCCTCTTGAGAAGAAGCATTCTTAATCAAATTCGATAACCTTTCATAATATATTTTTTCAATTGAAGAAAAATTTTTAGAAAAACTATTAGTAGATAAAATAAAACTACTATGATCTTCTATTATTAAATAATAAAATAAAGAAAGTAGCTCTTCCTTTAATTTAGAAAAATTAAATCCTATTAATTCTCCCTTTTTAGTTCCCCAAAGGTCAATTCTACGAATTAAATTTTCATCAGAACCTTTTTTAATTTTTTGAATTAATTCAGTAATCTTCGTTACATTAGAAATATCTATTTTAATATCATCAAACCTCCGTTCACCTACATGAATAGGTTCAAATTTTGAATTATCTCCAAGACATCCATAGATAATATATCCAGAATTAATTTGATCTTTATCAATTAGCTCTGGAGATCCGCTATAAAAACAAGGAACGTTTGACTTTATACTATAATAATTATGCCAATGTCCTAAAGCAATATAATCTGCAAAAGAAGAATCTATATCAGAAATTAATATTGGGCTATCATTTTTATCAGATTTGCCTTCAATTTGTAATGATCCATGAGCTAAAATTACATGGTAATTAACGCTACTATCTCTCTGAAATCCCAGAATAGGAGAAGATTTACCAGGATAACAGTTACCATATACTGCAATAGATTTATCTTGAAATATAAATTTATTAGTAATTTTATCTATAAATACAAATACATGTTTATTTTCAGTAAATACACTATGTTTAGAATATAAAGAACTTCCTAAGCTACTATCATGAGTTCCAGGAAGTATTACTATTTGAATATTTTTAGCACTTAACAAATCAACAAAATCCATAAATTTAGCAATCAAGAAAGACGAAGGGGTTTCATTATCAAAAAGATCACCTGAAATAAAAACAAAATCGACTTTTTTTTCAATAGCAATCGAAGCAATTTTCATCATAATGTCAATCAAATGAGATTGGGCTTTGTGAGCAACTTCCCCAAGGTACTTATACTTTCTACCTAGATGAAGATCTGAAGTATGTATAAATTTGATTTCATGCATAAGTACCCCATTATAACAAACTATTGACAAAGACGAAATTGAGATATACAATATTAGCAGAGTCAGTAATGATCTGATAATAAGGAGGTGAGTTTTATGGCAATAACAAGATGGAATCCTTGGATTTTTCCAAGATGGGTTGATGAAGATGAGACAGAAATGTTTTTCCATACAGAGGATGGTGCACTAGATTTATATGAAGAAGATGATAATGTTGTAGTAAAAATGAAAGCTCCTGGTTTTGCAAAAGAAGATTTGAATATTACAGTTGTAGGAGATAACCTTACAATCAAAGCTGAAAAGAAAGAAGAGAAAGAAGAAAAAGGAAAAAGTAAAAAATATTATAAAAAAGAAATTAGAGAACAATCACTAGCGAGATCAGTAACTCTACCTTCTTCAGTGAAGAGTGCAGATGCAAAAGCTTCTTTCAAAGATGGAATATTAACATTAACACTTCCAAAGGCAGAAGAAGCTAAACCAAAAGCAATTCAAATAAACTAATCAACTCATATATAAACAAAAAAGGGGAGTTAATCCCCTTTTTTAATATATATAATATTACTGACATATGACAATTTACCATTAACTCGATGGAGCTAATGTACATGTCCCTCCGCTACAAGTTACTATCTTACTATTAAATATACTTCCTATACCTAATAAGCTTGATACTAATTCAACAACTAGATATGCAGCTGCAACAATTGCAATGCCTATTACTGCATTTATAAGTCTACCTTGAGCAGCCTTTTTGCCTTCTTCTTCTCCACCAGATGTTACCCACTGAATTCCAGCAATAACAATCATTATGAAGAATATTAACCCGACAACAGCAAATAATACATTTATAACAGTCGTAATAAGACTATTTGGATTAGTTGCTAAGTTACTATTACAAACAGTGTTTCCACTGCCTGATGTTAAATAATAAGGACAATTATTTGCAGCAAATGCTGGAAGTGAAAATCCAAAAACAGATACAAGAGTAACTAGCACTCCCATAATCTTTAATATTGTATGTTTCATATTTTCCACCTCCTCAGATAAAGCCTACTATTTTATCAAAAAATAAGCAATATGTCTATATAAAAGAATAAAATACTTGTTAAACTAAGAACCTCCCCCACCGATATTACTCAATGAAAAATGCAGTGTTGAACCATTTACAAAAGAAACAATATAAAGGCTAGGTATCAAATTACCTATAAAAATAATTATTACATAAGCAAGAACAATTATAACAAAACCAATTACTGCAAAAGTTAGACCTTTATTTGCTTGCTCTTTTAATTCGGGATTTACACCACTAAATAAATACTTAAAACCATTCACAAGAATCATAATAAACAAAACAAGACCAACCAAGGAATACAAAAGTCCAACTATTATAAAAACTACAGATACTAAAGAAGTTAAATGGGCAGGACTTGTATTATTCATAAATTTTTAAACTATTGTAATTGACAGGTACCACTTGTTTTCACAATTGGGTTTGAGAAAACAGATGCACCCCCAACTCCAAATAAATTCAATATTATCTCAAATATAAAAAATGACCCCGCAACAATTGCAATACCTATTACAGCATTAATTAAACGACTCTGAGCATTACGTTTCTTCTCTTCCTCCCCACCAGACATTAGCCATTCAATACCAGACACAACAATCATAACAAAAAACAAAAGCCCAGCAACAGCAAATAGCACATCAATAATAGTAGAAATGGTACTATTAATAGTAGAACAATTAGTTGGAATAGGTGGATTCAATGAAAAATTACATACTCCATTTGAGCCTAAAGTTCCTCCTAACGCAGAACACGGATCATTTGCAGCATAAACAAAAGGATGCACAATAAACACTATGGTAAAAATAAACAAAGGAATGATAACTGAAAAAATAAAAAATTTATAATACTTCATATATTTGATACTAACAACAAACTTATAATGTATGCCAACATTATAATAATAGCACCGATAATAGCACCGGTCAATACAGATTTTGCCTTATCAATACTTTTAGGGTCACCCTTAGATGTCATCCATAAAAATCCTGCATATGATACAAGACCTAAAACGATAAAACCAAGTACGCCATATAAAATAGGGAAAACAACCTTATTTAAAGTGTAAGATACAAAGTTATTATTATATTTAGATACAGGTTCTAAATTACTAATAGTAGTAGGAGAATATTGACTACCAGAATTAGCAGAAGTTGATGAGGCAGTATAATAAAGTGTCACATATTGAGCACTAGAACTAGGAACAGGAGAGATAGTGTATACAAACTGACCTGTAGTATCAGCATTCAAAGAAACAGGAGAACAATTCGATACAACCCCATTAGAATAATCAAATGACATTGAAGAAGTAGTACCTGATGGAGCAGAAGATACTTCAGATGCACTTATGGTATCAAAAGTTATATTAGATGAACCACTGTATGTACTAATAGCATTCCCCATATCTTGACAAGAAATAGTAACAGAACTAGCATAGATAACACCGAACATATTAATAACAAAAAATCCTAAAATAGATAAAACTGAAACTAAAATCACAAATTTGTATTTAATATATTTGTATAAAATCATATCTTTATATAAGACCACTAAAACCTGGAATAACACTACCTAACAATCGAACTATAATTCCTGCAAGAATTACAATAATAATACCTATTATACTAGAAGTTAAAGTTTTTTTAGCCTCATCTACAGCTTCTTTACTTCCTCCCGCAGTTATAATTTTTATACCAGAAATAACAATTAATACTATAAAAACTAATCCAACAACAAAGTAAAAAATATTAAATATTTGATTTGCTAATGTTGGAAGACTAAATTTAAAAGGAGAAGAAATATCACAACTAGTAGCAGTAGAAGAACATGTTGTAGTACTTGCCAATGTAATCATACTAAAATGATATCACAGATATTCCAAAAATAGTTCCAATAGTTCCTAATATTACAACAGCAAATATTATAACAAGTAAACCTATAATTGCATTAGTTAAAACAGTTTTTGCCTTCTGCACTTTATCAGAATCACCACCTGATGTCATAAACATATAACCACCAACAAGCATAGAAATGAATGAAATAATTGCCCCAATAATAACCATTAATTGGTATATAAATCGTATAATACCTGAAGTTGAAGTATCTACACAACCAAAATCAGTATATACATATTTATATACTCCATTAGACTGATCTTGAGCACTATTTTGCTGTATACAATTTATACAATTATTATAGGAAGTTGTTCCAACAGCAGAAGATCCTTGCCCACAAGCCTGCTGATAATTATAAAAATATCTCAGAGAGGTATCATAATAAAGTTTAAAAGTTGAGGAACCATTTGTACCACTCGAAAAAGCATAATAAATAGTAGGAGGAATAACAGGAAGTACGGGACTAGTACTGAATACTGTATTACAATCGGAAAAAACATTACTACTGGAAATATTAAAACTGAGCAACAGTAGATATTTACTTTCATCCTTTATTTGAATATTTTTTACCTTAGTACTAGTATTAGGCAAAGTTCCATTTTGTCCAACAGGTGTATATCCTACAAGTTCTACAAGATTACTAATATAGGATTCTAAATTACCACATGTAACCCCTTGAAATACATTATTACTGTAACTAACATTATCTGCAAGTACACGAGTAGAAAGAAACACAAAGGAAAATAATAAAATAGAAACAAAGAATATGCGTGAAATAACTTTTCTTTTTATATTTCTCATAAAATATTATAATCACAATTTCCACACCAAAATGTTTTTGAAATTGTGTTTTGTATATTATCCATCTTAGTCATCAATTCTATCAGTTCTTTCTCTACTTTTTCAAGATCAAGATCATTATAACTACTTTTCACAACATTTCCTTCATCAACAAAAATTAAACTAAGATCTTTTATATCCCTCTTATACTTATCTTTAGCTGCTAATGCATATATATATAGTTGCAAATTATTTAAAATAGAGTCTTGGTTTTTAGAGCTACCAGTTTTATAATCCACAATAGATATACTCCCGTCATCAAAAAAATCAATTCTATCTATCCTGCCATTTATAGTATATTTATTTTTAAACTTAAATCTAAAATTCATTTCATTGTAAGAATATTTGGATTTTGGGATCATCATATCAATATGACTTTTTAAATTCTGAATACCATACTGTTTAAATATTTCTGCATGATTAGAATTTTTAAACACAGAGGAATTTATACTTTCCCAATTTTTAAGATAAATTGAATTTAGCAAATCAACATCTTCAAAATTTTTCATTCTAAAAAATTGATTTATTGTATTATGAATTAAAGTTCCATACTCAAGAGCATAGGACTGTTTTTTAGGGAAATTTAAAACATATTCATAATAATAGTGCAATGGACATTTTTTAAAAGAAACTATTTTACTGTAACTATAATAAAATTTAGAATAATCTTTAGGAATAAAATAATTAAAAGATACTTGATTATAAATATGAGAAGCATCTTTGTCGCCGAAAGTAGAATCCTTTTCTTTTAAACCAAGATCTAAGATAAAGGGACTTATATTTTTTTGTTTTTTATTATTTTCATAAAAATCAGAATAGGTTAAAAAAATTCTTTCTTTTGAACGAGTAATACCAACAAAAAATAACCTTTTTTCTTCATCAATACCATTGCCATTCACAGTATCAACACCTATATCATTGAATAATTCCTGTGATGCCGATAACCGCCTAGAAGGAAATCTGTCTGATGTCAAGAAAGGCATAAAAACAATAGAAAATTCCATACCCTTCACACCATGTACAGTCGAAAGGGTAACTGCATTCAAACTTGATAGCACATCAACATCATCTTCAAAAGAAACTTTATCTATATGGTCTAAATATCTAGAAAATTTAGTTATTTGAATATCCTCTAGTTTTTGAATTATAGACATAAATTTATCTACATTGCTACGGATAAAAGTACCATCAGGTAAAGAATGGACATACTCAAAGTATTTGATTTCATTCAAAAATTCCAAAATTTTATTAGAAAAAGAAACACCATCCACAGACACTATATATTTACTCAATAAATCATAAAGAGTCTTTATATTGGAAGATTTACATTCATTGACAAAAGACTTTATATCATAAACAGTATTCACATAATCACCATGTCCAATCATAAAATCAACACCTACAGTATCATATAACGCATCATATTCACCAACAATGAATTTTAAGGTCTCAAATATTGAAATTTTTAAAATTTTAGATATTTTTGAAATTAAATATCTAGAAAGTATATCTATACCAAAAACTTCAAAACCCATAACTTTTAATAAAGAGATGTCATTATTTTTATCTTCAAAAAACTTAATCATAGCTATCAAATCTTTCACTTCTGCAGAATTAGAAAAACTATCTGATCCCCTAAATTCAAAAGGGATGTTATACTTTTGTAAAATTAATGACACTTCTGAGGCTAAGGCATTTGATCTAGTCAAAATTGCAAAATCTTTGAATTCTCTTTTATCTGTATCCTTTAACTTAAGTATTTGAGAAGCAATAAAATTAAGCTCCTTATCTCCTGTACTAAACCTAAAAACATCCATTATCTCTCCACCATTTCCCTTAATTGATTTCAAAGGACTACCATTAATAATTTTATATGCACTATCAACTATTTCCTGATGTGATCTATAATTTGTATCTAAATTAATTTCCTTGTAATTAGAGAAGCTTTTTTTAAACTCATTTATATTATTTAAATTTGCCCCCCTAAAATTATATATACTTTGATTTATATCCCCTACAATAGTAATATTATTATCCTTATTCACAATTTTATTTATAAGTAAATTTTGAATATGATTTGTATCTTGAAATTCATCAACCAGTATATATTTATATGAATTTTTTATTTCTTTTAAAACATCATTATTTTTATTAAAAAGTTTTAAACATAGAAAGATTAAATCATTAAATTCCAATTTATTCTCTTGTATTTTTAAGTCAAAGTACTTTGCATATAAATAGGCACATTCTCGCTCTTCTTCACTTTTAAATTCTTTCTTTTCTATTTCTTCAGGAGAAATAAAATTGTCAGCTAATTTAGAAAATAAATTTAACAATTTATCCACTTCTTTGTATGGATTAGATACAGGTCGCAAAAGATTTAATTCAAAATCAAATATATGATCTTCTAAAAAGACAGTTGATTGCATCTTGTCCATTAGAACAAAATCTTCACGAAGATTTAAATTAGTATGGTATTTACGAATGACATTTTCTGCAAAAGAATGGAATGTAAATATTTGTACATTATGAAAAAAACCTAATGAATCAGATAATCTATCTTTAATTTCTTCTGCAGCCTTTCTGGAAAACGTTATAGCTAATATCTCATTCTCTTTTATCCCCTTTTTTATAAGATATTTAATTTTCTCAATTACTAAAAATGTTTTTCCTGTACCAGGACCCGCAGAAACAATAAGAGGTCCTTCTATATTATCACGAGCTTTAATTTGAGATTCGTTTAGAGTATACATACCTATCTTTTCAGTATAACACATAAAAAAGGGAGAGTTACCTGAAACTCTCCCTTCATCGTAATAAAATCAAATGATATTATTACATCATTCCATCCATACCCCCCATTCCTCCAGGATAACCTCCTCCCATTTCAGGAGACTTACTATCCTTTTCTGGAACATCAACAACTACAGCATCAATTGTAAGATACATTGAAGCAATAGATACAGCATGAGAAACAGCAAGCCTTGTTACCTTTACAGGATCAATAATACCCGCTTCAACCATATTAATATGTCCTCCAGTATATGCATCATAACCTTTTTTATCAGAAAGCTCTTTTGAGATAATTTCCCAATCTGCTCCTGCATTACTTACTATTTGCTTAATAGGATAGGATAGTGCTTTCTTAAGTATAGACACTCCAAGGTTTTTATCAGTACTCTTAAAATCAATATCCTTATCCAAATCACGAGATGCATTATATAGAGCAAGACCACCTCCTGCAACAATACCTTCCTCTACTGCAGCCCTGGTTGCAGCAAGAGCATCCTCTATTCTATCTTTCTTCTCTTTTAATTCAACCTCTGTAGCAGCACCAACTTTAAGCACAGCAACACCTCCTGATAATTTCGCAACTCTCTCCTGTAATTTTTCTTTATCATAATCAGAAGTTGCATCTGCAATTTGTTTCTTGATATTAGATACCCTATCTTCTATCTCTGACTTTTTTCCTGCACCATCAATTATAGTTGTATCGTCCTTAGTAATAACAACCTTTCTACACCTACCAAGATCTTCTATTTCTGTACTTTCAATTTTTCTTCCAACCTCTTCAGAGATAACATTACCACCTGTAAGAATAGCAATATCCTCAAGCATTGCTTTTTTTCTATCTCCAAATCCAGGAGCTTTGATTGCAGCAACATTAATAACCCCCTTGAGCTTATTAACAATTAAGGTTGCCAAAGCTTCTCCTTCTATATCTTCTGCAATAATTAATAAATCCCTCTTCCCTGATTGTACTAATTTTTCAACTATAGGAAGTAAATCCTTTATAGCATTTATTTTTGCATCAACAATCAAAATATATGGATTCTCAAGTACAGCTTCTTGCCTTTCAACATCTGTTACAAAGTAAGGAGAAACATAACCTCTATCAAAATTCATACCTTCAACATACTCTATTTCATTATTCATTGTTTTTGACTCTTCAACAGTAACAACACCATCCTTACCGACTTTATTCATTGTTTCTGCAATTAACTTTCCAATTTCAGGATCATTATTTGCACTTATTGTAGCAACTTGAGTAATTTCTTCCTTGGAAGAAATAGGTTTTGATTGCTTCTTTAATTTTTCAATAACATTATTAGCTGCTCCTTCAAGTCCTTCTTTTAAAAGCATAGGATTTACACCTACAACAACATGCTTAGAACCTTCATTAATAATAGCCTGAGCGAGAATTGTAGCAGTAGTAGTTCCATCCCCCGCAAGATCAGCAGTTTTTACTGCAGCTTCTTTGATAAGCTGAGCACCAACATTCTCAAGAGCGTCAGAAACTTCAATTTCTTTAGCAACAGTAACTCCATCTTTTGTAACTTGAGGAGAACCGTAACTCTTACCAATAGCAACCAATCTACCTTTTGGCCCTAATGTAATTTTTACAGCATCAGCTAAAGTATCAATTCCTTTTTTAATTTTTACTCTTGCTTCTTCGTTAAGTACAATTTTTTTTGCCATAATAATAAAAATCAACTAAAATAAAATAATTATTCCATAATACCCAAAACATCACTTTGAGACATTATTAGATAATCAACATCATCTATTTTTACTTCTGTAGGAGAATACTTTTTAAACAAAACTTTATCTCCAATTTTTACCTCAAAAGGAACTTTATCTCCATTCCTAAGAGTCTTCCCAGTACCAAGAGCAACAACTACTCCTTTTTGTGGAGTTTCCTTAGAAACTGTGTCAGGAATTACTATACCTGATTTAGTAGTTTTATCTTCTACAATAGGTTTTACAACGATTTGATCACCTAGAGGTTTAATATTAGGTTTCTTTTCTGCCATAGTTTTTTAAATAAAAAATTATCAAATTAATTTAGCAATTGCTAGTTTTGAATATTATCAAATGTATTTGTCTATTGTCAATAAGGGAATGTAATAAAATTACACCTCGGAACTTGCAGGAGGAATTTCATCTTCTACAGGAGAAAGAGATTTTATTTTATTCCCATAAACAAAATCTCTCAATAAGTATGCTGATTTTGATATAAGATCAAGATCTGTATCTTTTAATATAAAAGATACAAGAAGATACACAGAAACCCCAACATATGCAGTAATTAGAAATAAGAAAATAACATCTATTGTTTTAGCAGTATTTAATATATCATCTAAAAACTTGTATGTGCCATACATAATAACAGACATTAGAGCACCTGAAATCAATTTTTTAATTATGGGCTGGTAGAATTCACCAAAAGAAAAACCCTTTAATCTTCTATGTAATATAACTATAAGAACAATAACATTTAAAGTAACAGCAATTCCACTTGCAAGACCCAAACCACCAACAGCCTTCCAAGTCATAACTGTAGGAAAATGTAAATAATAATGTAAGTTAAACAGATTCCTTATTGTTGGCGAGACTACAGGAAAGTTTCCAAAAACCTTTACTAGATATAACGCCAATATTATATTCACAAAAAAGGTTAATGCTTCAATAACAACAGGCGTTTTTGTATCTTTCATAGAGTAAAAAGCACGTATCAGTATAGATAGTATGGATTGTCCAACAATAGACAATGACAAGAACAGTAATATCCAGGCAGTTAGGACAGTATCATTCCAACCAAACTGACTATTAGAACCAGGTCCTAGTATTAATCTAACAATAGGAAGCCTCAATATTATAAATAAAATGAAGATAGGTATTACAAGAAATAAAGTTTGGTTTATAGTCTTAGAAAGAGTTTTCTTGAATGCATCCATTGTCCCCCCTACATATTCTTCAGAAATTGTAGGAAAGACAGCTTGAGCAAAACTCCAACCTACAACAGCAACGGGAAAAATATATAAACTCGTTGCCCAATTAAATGCAGTCAGGGATCCAGGCACCAAAGCAAAAGCAATAAAAGATTCTACAAAATAAGCCAATTGTGATAGAGCTACTCCCAAAAATCTTGGAATAGATAATGTATATATCTCTTTAACATATTTATCATGAAAATCAATAGCGGCTTTTCTAAAATTAAAACCTAAGTATTTAGCTACAGGAAACTGTACAAGAAGGTGAAATAAACTACCAAGCACAACTCCCCAACATAAACCAAGGACGCCAAAAAGAGGAACAAATAACAATATACCAATAATAAATCCTAAGTTAAAAACAACATTTGCAATCTGAGTTACCAAAAATCTTTTATAAACTTGGAGTAGTGCTGAAATTACAAAACTAACACCTAATATAAAAATAGATAGAAATAGGATCTTTACCATAAAAGACATTAATAATATTTCTGAAGAAGAATATGTTTTTATTGAAGAACTATATAGAAAAGACAGATGTACAAAAATTTTTGCAATATCATAAGAAAAAATAATTCCCAAAATACCAACTATAAAAAATACTAAAGAAGAAATATTAAGAAAGGAGTTAAAAACCTTCCATGCTCGATCAGTATTATTTTTTGTAATAAGACCCGTAATTATAGGAATAAGAGCTGTGTTAAATGATCCTATTATTAATATATTGAAAAAAATTTGAGGGATAGAATCAGCTGCATAAAAAATATCTATTTCTCTTGAGAGTCCAAAAATATTAGCAAGTAAAGTTAGCTTAAAAAGACCTAATAATTTGGCAAAGACAGTTGCAATCATTAATACAATTGCAGCAGAAATAATAGTTTTCTGCCTTCCCGCCAAAAAAGCACTGCCATTTTTTCCAAAATTAAAAAGCTTATTTAACATATGTATAAATTACCATAACGGGATTTTGAAAAGTATACCATTAATATTTTGGAATATAAAATATTAAAATAGGAACAATGAACTATACTTTTAACACAATAATAGAAATTTTATGAGTTTTCAAACTAATGAAATTAACAGTATCCTTACTATCAACTTTTTTATAAGAATCATCTGCATCAATAACAAGACTGGAGGTGTTATTCAAATTTTGAGCAACAATTTTTTTCTCAACCTTTACAAATAAAAAGGTAAAGCTTAAAAAAAGTAATGCTACAATAGCAGACATTTTTAATAGTAAAAATTTTTTCCTATGCATAATTAAGATTATTTACCACGAGTATTCCTTAACTGTTTTCTCTTTTTAATCTGTATCCTTTGTATTTTAGCTTTTGCTTTTTCTTTTGTTCTTAAAGATTTTCTTTTCATAATTTACTAGATTATACATGATCTTTAGTATTTTTCAATATAAACTCACTAACAATTGAATAACAAAATTAAATATGCTACTCTAAAAAGTGTATGGAATATAACACGAAATATAATAGAATACTTGTATTTCTCTTCATAGTTTCATGTGTGATTTTAGGGTTTATAATATTACTAACATATGTATATAAGTCCAATATATATACAGTAGTATATAGCAGTTACTCTC
>DAIDGT010000004.1 GCA_027459825.1 bacterium | reverse complement strand
TTGTTATCTTTCCTAAGGTTTATGAAATTGTTAGGGATTATATACGTGATGGTGCAGTTGTTATTGTAAAAGGAAACCTTGAAGTTTCTTTAAAAGAGGTGGTTTCAGATGAAGTTGATGAAGATGAAAGTGCAGATGTTGCAGAATATAAAATTATTGTAGATGACATCACCCCTGTAACTGACAGTGATGTAAAGAAAAAGAAAGTAAGCAATATTGAAATCAATATTCCACAGAATACTACGAAGGAGAAATTATCCCAACTTAATGAAGTTATAAAAGAATCCATAGGTAATGTTGGTGTATCTTTGAGAATCTTTGTAAATGAAGAAATGAAAATTATAAATTTGAAAAATAAGGTTAAATTTAGTGGAGATTTTATTGAAAGAGTAAGTTCTGTTATTGGAGATGATTCACTTGTTGTAAAATAACAAATTTAACATATTGGTATCTCAACTGTTGGTAACATTCCATCATGTACTGTATTTAAAATTGTTTGTAATATATCTGTATGGTTTTGTACTACAACATGAAAATCATTAGGATTTGTTAGTTGAATTGGATTAAATCTTCTAGCACCCTCTTTCTGTTCTTTTGTATCCAATGTTAAAGTCTCTATACCTCCTTTTTTTACTTTACCCAAGTAAGAAACTATAGATCCTGTATTATCTGTAATTCGCATTGTACTTCTCATCCATGGCAATTTTAAAAAATGAGGTATATTTCCTTCTTTTATTAAATCAAAATATATTCTTTCCATAGATGCTTGTGATGCTTTGTCTGAAAAGTATACTGATGTTGACAGTTCATATTCAGTGGGTTTCCTATAAACACTACCTATCTCTCCTACTCTTCTTATTCTGATACTAGTTGATACACTATGAATTGGTGTTAATACTTTATTTTCTGTGGGTATTTGTGTGTATTGTACTCTAAGTATTTGACTATTTGACCAATGATGGTTTTCTGCTCTTGCCTTAATATCTTCAAATAATCCAGTAGTGTCTCCTGTATGTACTAAAAAACCATAATATTGTTCTGCCTCTACTGCAGTTTCTAATTCATTTCTTATATTAGTATTATACATTTTTAAGAAGTGTGTTTACAAACTTTTTTCTGTGTATCTTAGATAATCCTAAACTTTTGATTCCTTGTATATGCTTAGATGTGCCATATCCTTTATTATTTTCAAAATCATATCCTGGGTATTGTAAAGATAATTTTTTCATTAACTTATCTCTCCATACTTTAGCTATTATAGATGCAGCTCCTATACAATAGTGCAATGTATCACCTTTTATAATTGTTTGGTAAGGTTTTTCAAAGTTAAATTTTTCTTTAAATATTCCATCTATTAAGATGAACTCTGTTTTTGTCTTGTTTACACATTTTAAAATGCCTTGTGATATAGCATATACTATTCCCTTGGAGTCAATTATTGTACTTGATATTTGCGCTATATGGTAGTTTTCTGAATTGTCTATGAGGTCTTGGTACAGTGCTTCTCTCTTTGATGGTGTGAGTTTCTTTGAGTCTTCCACACCAGAAATTATTTTACTTTGTTTGGATATTGTATATGATGTTACAACTACTGGTCCAGCTATTGACCCTCTTCCAACTTCATCGATACCTGTAATATTGCTGTGATTTAATAGAAGTTTTTTTTCTTTATTGCTTAGTACCATCTTCTTTAACGAAGATTGCTTTTTTACCAATTCTAGATTTTATGTAATTTAGTTTTGCTCTTCGAACCTTTCCTTTTTTAATAATTTCTATTTTTTCAATATTTGGAGAATGTAATGGATATATTCTTTCAACCCCTATTCCCTTTGATATTTTTCTAACTGTTATGTTTTCATGAGTTCCTGAATGTTTTCTTGATATAACAAGTCCCTCAAATATCTGAATTCTTTCTTTCTCTCCTTCTCTTATCCTATTATGTACTTTTATAGTATCTCCTACTGATACTTCTTTTCGTTCAGATTTTATATATTGTTCTTCAACTTTTCCTAATAATATTGTGTTCATTTTTTCTTTTCAACTACATCAATAGCAATTCTACCACCTTTTGGTTTGGTCATTCTTCTGAATGAAACAAAACCGTCTGTAGTAGCAAATATTGTAAAATCTCTTCCCATTTTTACATTTTTACCAGGGTAGTATTTAGTTCCCAATTGCCTTACTATAATATTACCAACCTTTACAGCCTCATTTGCAAATCTTTTTACTCCTCTGCGTTTTCCAGGGACATTTCCTCCTTGATTAACTTTTCCTCCTCCAGCTTTTACATGTGCCATATTCTTTAAACTTTTTCAAAAATAAAAATCTCTCTTGTCACTACTGTACCTTCTCTATAGTACAAGAAACTTTTCATTTCATCTATATGTTTGTCTCCAAACTTAAGATCATTGATTAGAGATATCCTTACTAAATTAGGGTACTCACTAGTTTTAGGCTCTAAGTTTACTATTTGATGTCTAACTTTAAAGCTGGGTACTATTATAACAAGTCTTTCCCCTTTTTTCAAAATTTTTGACATACTCTTGATAGAACTATCTATTATATCTCCAACCTTTGTTATTTCTTTTGTATTTCTAACATTCTTTGGTATTCTATCTTTCCAAGGTAACCCAAGATACGGTTCTGTTGCAATGGCTATGTTATCTTTACTTAGTTTTAATCTGTCAGGTAATATTTTCCCGTCATGAGTAAATATTTCAAATTCAGTAGCTCTTCCACCTATCTCATTTTTTGTCCATTCTAAATTTTTTATAGTACCAGCAACAGCTTCTTTTGATATGTCAGATCCATACACCTTATACCCCTGATGCATTGCTTCTTGTAATATTGTCCCTGTTCCACAAAAAGGGTCATAAATTGCAGTTGTTTTTTTTCCTATAGCTAAATTTAGTAATATTTTAGCAAGTTTTGATGGCATCATCCCTGTTTGAGGTGAAGTATATGGTTTATCCATCTCTCTATGTTCATATTCCTTAATATCTTGAGATGCAACAATGTTACCTAGCGCATATTCTTGATCATCTAGATTAACTTTATTTTTGTTTTTTACTCTCTTGATTTCTTCTCGTTTTGCAATTTCTTCGACTTGAAATATTTTGATTGTCCCTCCTAGAATTTTCAAGAGAATATCAGGGTAAATGTTTTCTTCTAAATTCAGATACAGATAATTTTCATCTGCCATTTTTACACTGTATCTTATATTTTTGCTTTTAAGAACAGAAAATATTTCAGCAATTGAGAGAAGAGGGAATTTACCTAAGAAAAATATTAAGTTCATTAAATTTTGTCAATTCTAACTTGTAGATACTTTGGTCTGTATCCTATGTGTTTTCTGTATCTTGACTTAGCTTTAAATTTTAATATTTTGATTTTTGTGCCTTTAATTTCTTTTTGTATTGTACCTTCTACAATAGCTTTATCAACATGAGGAGTACCAACTTCAATTTTTCCCTTTTTAGAAGAAAGCAATACTTCATTAAATTTAATCTTATCTGATATTTTCACATCTTTGATTAATTCAATATTTATTGTATCGCCTTTTTTGACTATAAATTGTTTACCACCTGTTTGTATAACTGCGAAATCATCCATAATGATTTTGTTATTATATCCTAATATGGTTATTTATTGCAATATAATCCTATTTTTATATTGACTTAGGTCGTCTTTGCATATTTGAAAGTAGTATTAGTGCTGTAATGCTACCCACGAGATATCCAAAATTACCAATTATTGCTGTATATATATTTGGTACTGATTCTTCTATGCCTATAGATACTGAGGCTATAAATATGCCTAATGCAACAGCAATAAATTTATTCCTTTCGTATATATCATTTTTTAAACTTATTGCAAATTTAATAAAATTAAAGACTATAATAATAAAGAATGTTAAAGTTATTAATGTGCCATATAGACCTAGAACTCCTTCTTGTCCATAAGAATAAATATGACTGAACTTAACTGGCCTCAGAGGTGATATAGGGTAAAGTAGTAGTTCTGCAATATATATTAGTGTTGTTGCGTATACTATAACATTATATGATTTTGGTTTTGGGTATAAATTGAATGATAGGAGTAGTATGTATCCTGTAGATATACCTTGCGCAATATCTGCAATGGCATATGCAAAAGGATAGTAATGTAAAAATATTAAACCTGTTGCTAGGGCTATATCGGTAACTGACAAGAATATAACTGAATTGGTAATATAAAATAAAAATCTGTCGTCTTTATTTTCTCTGTGTGTATTTATATATATAGATACAAGTATAAATATCACTGCGGAGATGTATAGTGTTATTATTGTAACCATATATTTTTCTAACCTCTATCACTTTCAGAGTGTCTCAAACTACTATACTTCTTATGAGATGAAATGTGTAGATTAGCAGTTACTATCCTAGATTTTAATCTTGCTGATTCTTTTTCCGATATATCCTCAAGTATTCTCTTCTCCATTAACTCTTTATCCTTTTGTACTTTATCTATATCTATTTCATGTACAAAAATTCCAGTTATAACATTTACTGTCATTTTATTGAAAGAAATATTAGATATACCTTCTGAAACAATAACTATATGTTCTTTTCCATTATCATCTGTTATATGTACCTCTCCGTTCAATATTGAAAAAATACTCGGACTAAAATCAGGTAGTACTCCAATATCCCCAGATGCTGTAGGTATGTAAACTTGCCTAGCTTTTCCCTCAAATAAAATTCTATCTGGAGATATTACTTGTAAATCTATCATGATAAATTATCAGCTTTACCTATCATAAAGAATTTAGATTCATCAATACTATCATATTTACCTTCTGCAATATCACTAAATCCATTTATTGTGTCTTCAAGCTTTACATACTGTCCCTCAATTCCCGTAAATACTTGAGCAACAAAGAATGGTTGTGATGCAAATTTTTGTATTTTTCTTGCTCTTGAAACAGTGACTTTATCTTCATCAGATAGTTCATCAATACCAAGAATTGCAATTATATCCTGAAGATCTTTATATCTTTGTAATATTGATTGTGCTTTTCTTGCTGTTTGGTAATGTTTTTCTCCAATTACTTGTGGATCAAGAATTCTTGATGTTGAAGATAATGGGTCTACTGCAGGATATATTCCTTGCTCCGCAATAGATCTTTCTAGATTTAGCGTCCCATCTAAGTGGGCAAATGTTGTAGCTGGTGCAGGATCTGATATATCGTCTGCAGGAACATAAATTGCCTGTACTGAAGTGATGGATCCATTTTTTGTTGAAGTAATTCGCTCTTGTAACTCTCCCATTTCAGTTGCAAGTGTTGGTTGATATCCTACAGCAGAAGGTACTCTTCCAAGCAATGCACTAACTTCTGAACCTGCTTGAGAAAATCTGAAAATATTATCTATAAATAGAAGAACATCCTTGTTCTCTTTATCTCTAAAATATTCTGCCATTGTAAGTGCGCTAAGACCAACTCTTAATCTTGCACCCGGTGGTTCATTCATTTGTCCAAATACTAAGGCTGTTTTATCTAACACTCCTACTTCATGCATTTCATTATATAACTCTTCTCCTTCTCTTGTTCTTTCTCCCACTCCAGCAAATACGGAATACCCTCCATGTACTGCAGCTATATTTCTAATTAATTCTTGAATTATTACTGTTTTTCCAACACCTGCTCCTCCAAATACCCCAATTTTTCCTCCTTTAACAAATGGTGCAAATAAGTCAATTACTTTTATACCAGTTTCAAAAATTTCAGATTTTGCAGACTGATCTACATATGCAGGAGAATTTCTATGTATTGGCATATATGTATCAAATTTATTTTCTTTTTTATTATCGATTGTATCTCCTGTAATATTAAATATTCTTCCTAATACTTGTTTCCCAACGGGAACTTGAATTTGCTCATTTGTATTAATAACTTCATCCCCTCTTTTAATTCCCTCTGTTGGGTTGATCGAAACACACCTTACTACATTGTCCCCTATTTCTGTAGCTACTTCTAATACAATAGTCTTATCCTTACTTACACGTATTTCAAGTTTTGTATATATTTCAGGAACACTATTTTCAAATTTAACATCTACAATTGGACCTCTTACTTGTTTAACTTTTCCGTTTTGATTTTTCATAAAATTATATTAATAACAAAATTATATTGTATTTTCAGAAGCAGAAGCAATTTCAATAACTTCCTGAGTTATACTCTGCTGTCTTACTTTATTTCTTTCAATTTGAAGCTCCATATTTAACTTAGACGCATTATCAGTTGCATTTCGCATAGTCATCATTCTTGATGCGTGTTCAGAAGCAGAGGATTCTACTTTTTTAGCATATATCATGGATAGTGTATATGTTTTTATACAACTTTCGTATAATTCTTCAAATCCTTGATAAAATGTATATAAAGAGGGTGAATCTTTTTCATCTGATTTTGTGAAATGTAAAGATTCATACTCTTCTTCCTGATATTCAATAGGTAAAAATTTTTCTACAACAACCTTATTCGAAAGTATATTAATAAACTTTGGATAGCAAATATATACACTTTCTGCTCTATTATTAATATATTCATCAATAATTAAATCTGTTAAGTCATACAAGTCATTAATTGAAGCTATTGCAGGAATATCAGGGTAGTATCCAAGAACTTCTTTTGACATTGACTTTGCAAATGAACTTGCCTTTTTCCCAACTGTTACTATTTTAAATTCTTTATTTTTATTCTGTTCAAGGAAATTTTTTGCAGTATTTAATATGTTTATTGTTAATGGTCCAACAAATCCCTTAGATGGTGCAAGTAGTACAAGTACACAATGATCTGATCTTGGTAGTATGTCTTTCTCTTTGTATGTAGAAAGTATTTTAAGTGTATGTTCTATCGGTGCAATATATTTGTTGGAAATTTTAAGAGCAGAGTTGATTTTTTTAAATTTGACGGAAGCAACCATCTCCATTGCCCTAGTTACTTGCCTAATATTTTTTGTAGATTTTATCCTTCTTTTAATTTCAATTAACTTAGACATAGTTTGTTGCAAATTCTGAAATTATTTTTGTCATTTTTTCTTTAATGTCATCCGATAATTCTCTTTTTTCTTTAATTTCTGTGAGAATATCTTGGTGTACAGATTCAAAATTTTCTCTTAATTTGACTTCAAAGTCTTCAATTTTGTCAACGGGGATATTATCTGTTGCTCCTGATGTTACAGAATAGATAATTAAAACTTGTATTTCTACAGGGAGAGGTGAATATACTTTTTGTTTCAATATTTGTGTAATTCTATCTCCTCTGGTTAGTAACTTCTTTGTGTTTTCATCCAGATCTGATCCAAATTGAGAAAATGCAGCAAGTTCTCTGTATTGTGCCATATCAAGCTTTAGTCTACCTGCAACTTGTTTCATTGCCTTAACTTGTGCTTTTGACCCTACTCTTGATACTGAAAGACCAATATTGATTGCAGGCCTTATTCCTGCATAAAATAAATCTGATTCAAGGTATATCTGTCCATCCGTTATAGAGATAAGGTTAGTCGGAATATATGCAGATATATCACCTATCTGAGTTTGAATTATAGGTAGCGCACTTAAAGATCCTCCTCCATTTTCTTCTTTGAGTTTAGCTGCCCTCTCAAGAAGCCTTGAGTGAAGATAAAATACATCTCCTGGGTATGCTTCTCTTCCGCTTGGTCTTTTTAATATAAGGGATAATTGTCTATATGCCCAAGCATGTTTTGTTAGGTCATCATATACTACAAGAGCATCCATTTTCCTGTCTCTGAAATATTCTCCTATTGTTGCTGCTGTATATGGCGCAAGATACTGTTCAGTTACTGGATCTGATGAAGATGCATTAACTATGATTGTATATTTCATTGCTTCTGCAGATTCCAATTTTGCTACAATTTGAGATATTTTAGAGTTCTTTTGTCCTATTGCACAATATATACAGTAAACCCCTTTGCCTTTTTGATTAATTATTGTGTCAATTGCAATACTTGTCTTTCCTGTATTTCTATCACCTATTATTAATTCTCTTTGTCCTCTTCCTATAGGAATAAGTGAGTCAATTGCAGTAATACCTGTTGCAAGTGATGTATTGACTCCTGCTCTAGTTATTACTCCTGGAGCTACTTTTTCTATCTCTGATCTCTCTTTGGTATTAATCTTCCCTTTTCCATCAATTGCATCTCCTTTCCCATCTACTACTCTTCCTAGTAATTCCATTCCTATTGGAACAGATAAAATTTCATTTGTACTTACTACCTGATCTCCTTCTTTTATTTTTTCATATCTTCCTAAAACTATTATACCAACTTCATCTTCCCTAAGATCCATAGCCATTCCTTCAATTTCTTCTCCATCAGATGTCTTAATGATCACTCTTTCACCATATGCAGTATCCATAAGTCCAATTGCTACTGCAACTCCATCTCCCACTGTTTGTATTATTCCTGTTTTTTCTGTCTTAAAAGACAAATCCAAATTATCTATTTGTGTTTCAATTTGTTTTATTATATCTTGCTCTTTCATACTTTATATTATTGCTTGTATTTTTTGTAATTTATAATTTATGGAGGAATCTATTATATTCCAATCCTCTTTTAATTTAATTCCTCCTATTAATTTTTTATTTTCTATAAACTCGAATACCGTAGGTTTATCAAGTTTTTTGAGTATCTCCTCTGATGTTTCTTTAGATATATATCCTGCATACTCAATCCTTACTGAAAGTTTTTTGATATTGTATTTTAATTGTCTAAGTAGTTTTTTTAATTCCTTTCTTTCTAGTAATTTTTTTTCTACTATTTTTGATAAAAGGTTTAAATCTAATTTATTACCTACTATTACATTATCAATAATAATTTTAATTTTTTTGTTTCCTTTCATAAGATGGCATATATTTTATACTTTCCTTTACTATTCTGTCCATATCAGTATTAGTAAGATTCTCTGATAGTATTTTTCTTGTTGTTTTTACAACAAGATCAGTAATATCCTGTTTTAAGGTTGCAAACATTTTTTCTCTTATAATGTCCATTTCCTTTTCGTACTCTGAAGTTATATCTTTTGCATCTTTCATCGCCTTTTCAATTATATCTTGTGCCGCTTTGTCTGCTCCCTTTTTAGCCTCCTCTATTATGATTTGGCTCTCTGCTTGTGCATTTCTCATAGCATCTCTATACCTGGATTCCATTTCATGCTTAAGCTCCTCTGTATTTTTTGCATTCTCTATGCTTTCCTTTATTTTTTTCTCACGATCATCCATTATTTTGGTAATCTTTGAAAATACAAATTTTTGCAACACAAAAAGAATGACTAAGAAATCAATCGTATAAAAAATCAAACTTTTTATGTTTACTCCAAATGTGTTTAAAAAATTCATAGTTTATTGTAATGCAAAAATAAGAGCATAGATTGCTATAGCTTCAGTGAAAGCCATGGCAAGAATCATAACTCCTATAATTCTCCCCATCATTTGAGGATTTTTTCCAATAGCCTCTACTGATTTAGCTCCAATTAATCCTACTCCTATACCAGGTCCAATAGCTCCAAGTCCCATGACGACTCCGCCTGCTAATTTTATTGTTAATGTTGACATAAATATTTCACCTCCTAATTTTAAAATTCTTCATGTATATCTGTTTCAATTGCCATAAATGATAATGTAAGCATAGCAAATATTGCTGCTTGAACTATATCAACCACAATCTCAAATGCTAGAAAAGGTAAAGGAAGGAAATATTGCCCTCCCGCTTTTATAAAAAGCAATAAGATTATATCACCTGCGTATATATTACCATATAACCTAAAAGATAGGGATATTATTTTAGTAAATTCGGATATTATCTCAAAAATTCCACTGAATATATTTATTGGTTTTGTAAAATTGAAATATCTTTTTAGATGCTCTTTTGCACCTAATTTTTGAAAAGCAAAATATTGTGTTGCAATTACTGATATTAAAGTTAGTGCTATTGTGCTATTTAAATCAGAACTTGGAGATCTAAACAGAGGAACGGTATTACCTGCATTACTTACAGTTAATGGAACAAATCCTAGAAAAGGAAAAATTTCTTCAATGTTATTAATTAAAATAAATAGAAAAAATCCTGTAACCCAAGGAAAAAATATATTTAGTCTATCCTTATCCCCCTGAGTTTGTTCAAGGATAGTTGTTCTTGTAAAATCTATAATATACTCAACAAAATTTTGGAATCTCCCAGGTATCTCTTTAAACTTTTTTGATGCTACTATGATTACTATTATAATAAAAATAGAAATAAATGTAGATGTAAAAATGGTATTTGTTAACGCAAAATTTCCTAAATAAGCAATTATCTCCGGTGCCTTTGGTACTATCATATTTAATTATATATTTATATGTAACTTTGTTATTATACAAAGACATTGCCAATTAGGCAAATGGTGTATAGTTTTCAATCTGATGAGCTAATTTTATTATAGCTAATATTGGTAAGTGATTATATTATTATTTATTAAATAATGCTATTTCATTTATTACCTGACTTGCTATAAAGCTATCTCCCTTATTGTTTGGGTGTAACCCATTTATATTCAATACACCTTTCATTTGTTGCATTCCACTTTCTACATCTATGTATGGAATCCCAAATTGATTTGCAAGGCCAATTAATATTTTGTTAAATTCAATCAATCTAGGCATTGTTGCCGCACTCTCCCCTGCCGATGATGCTTCTAAAATATCGAAATAAGGTATTGAAATTAAAAATACTGATCTTGTATTACTTGGATCGATTTGTGAAAGTATATCCTCTACATTATTTTTATAGTCCAGATTTGTTATTGCTGGTGATGACAATGTTCCTTCCCTGACATCATTTGTACCTATCATTAATGTTACTATATTCGGTTTTTGTGTAGCTAGTTCTTGGGGCATTCTTTCGAGTAGATTAACTGTTGTGTCTCCTGATACTCCATCATTGAAAGATTTTGTTCCCTCTTCCTTATTTAAATATTGAGATACTATATCATACCAGGACGTACTAGCATCTTGTCCAAATGTAATGCTATCTCCAAATGCACTATATGAGGAATACATTATATGATTTGTAATTGTTAGAGGTGTTTCATATGAGTTTTTTGTCTCTATATTCTCTATATTGGAGTATATTTTATCTCCTGATTCTGTTATTGCTTCAATTTGATACTTATAATATGTGTTAGGTATGAGCCCTGTGTCCTGATATATATGAGTATCGTTAGAGAATGTTGTAAATGGTAGGTCATCTCTGATAAGTATGTATTTTGAGATTAATCCTTGTGGTTCTCCCCATACTATTTGTATACTATTCTCTACTTGGCTATTCTCTTCTGTTAGATAAAAAACATTATCATTTTGTGATTTATTTGCAGAACTATATAACTTACCATGAGATATAAAAGTTGAAGTTAATATAAATATCAGAACAATTGCAAGTAAAAAACCATGCAACCGAGATTTATTTTTTGTATTATAATCTTGTGTTATTCTTCTTTTTCTCGACATTATATTTTGTTAAAACTTGATTATATAAAACTTTTGTTTTTAACGCTATATTTTTGAAACTATATTCTTTTGCATATCTTTTTGTATTTTCAATATATTTTTTTTTCTTACTAGGGTTTTTTATCATATCTTCAATGATATTTTGTAGATTATTGATGTCATTTTTTTTGTATGTTTTTATACATTCATATTTTAAGTTGATTTCATTAATAAAATCTAAATTTGATGCTATGATCATTTTTTCATATGCCATCGTTTCCGTTACTGATCCTGACGCAATTATATCTCTTGCAGGGTATACAATTAAATCTGTTGCATTCATTATTTCTGGTATTTTGTTGTTCTGGACATACCCTGTTAATTTAACTTTATTTTCTAAGTGTTTTTCACGTATAACCTTATTTATATTATTCATATAGGTAGTATATTGTTCTCCTGCAGGTAGTGCTCCTGCTATAAGGTAGATGACATTTTCTGGCAGTTTATCCAATATTTTAATAACTTGATCTTGTCCTTTTCTTTCTGAAATTGATCCAAACGTAGTTATAACAATCTTGTTTTCTAGTCCTAGAGCTTTTTTACTTTCAGTTTGTCTTTTACTACTTAGATTTACATATGGGATACCATGCTCAATATGAAATATTTTATTTGAATTTATTCCTCTTTTTACTAGTATTTCTTTTGTCGAGTTTGTGTGAACTATGATTGCATCTGCCTCTTGGAATATACCTTTATTGATATATTGAAGATATTTATCAATATTTCCGTATGCTAATTTTTTTATAAATTTTTTTATGTTTGATCCTTCTTGCATATCTACAGATACATTTGTGATTTCATGTATAGTTAAAATTTTTGGTATCTTTATTTGGGATGAAAATACCTGATACATATTTATTACTGGGTTAACTCCTCCAAAAAAAGAGTACTCAAATTGAATATGTGCAATTTCTGCTTGATTCATCTTTTTTCCTATTTTGGTATATTGATTTTTTTGTTTAATGTAATTTACTAGGTTTATCAATCCTATTGGAGCTGATTGAAGAGGAATTTTGATAATATTAATACCTTGATTTATAAGTTCCCTTTTTAACCTATTTGAATATACAGATATTCCAGTATCATATGTTGGGTAAAACATTGAAACCTTCATGATATGTGATTTGTTTTTAATAGCTTTAAATATTCCTTATCTATACCTCCTGTAAGATATAGAGATAGTGCATATGTTGATACTCCAAGAAGAACAATTGCAAATATATTAAGATTTCTTGCTATAAAAATAATAATTGTCATTATAGCGGTAGATATAACGATTTTTTCTAACTTTGGTATTGTAAATCTTATCTTTAATATCTTGCATGTTATATAGTATGTTACAGATAATGTTATGATCTCTGATAGAACTGTGGTTGCTGATGTCCCTATAAATGACATAGTAGGTATTATTATTAGATTTAAAACTATATTAAATATAGCTACAAACAAA
This sequence comes from bacterium, assembly GCA_027459825.1. Classification (GTDB taxonomy): domain Bacteria; phylum Patescibacteriota; class Dojkabacteria; order JAKAPS01; family JAJZLI01; genus JAJZLI01. The sequence continues at coordinate 49,097 of DAIDGT010000004.1, read as the reverse complement.
TTCCTCCAGAATGCTTGTTTTTGACCATTTATTGCAATAAGAAGATACCCAAATATGTTACTCATAAAACTTAACCCAACTGCAATAGACAATATTTGTAAAGCTTCTGCAGAGTTTGCTTGCAGATGATATCCAAATATTGAGACCGTAGAAGTTTGTGCAAAAGATTTCCCTCCAATAACCAATATAATTTTTTTTGCATTCATAATAACTCCTACTGTCATAGGAAGTGCTATTGTAAACATTACTCCGATTATTTGATTTGTTATGTCTTTTAATTTACCGATATCTTTGTCTTGAAATGTCTTAGATAATATCGGCATTGTAAGTCCCATAAATATACCTGGTATTGTTAGCATTACTTCTAGTAATTTGTATGGAAGAGAGTATAACCCAACATCTATTGTAGTTTTCATGAAAGAAAGTAATACTGAGTCAACCTTAAAATATATTGTTCCTAAAAATCCTGCAAGACCAATAGGAAGTATGTCTTTTCCAATTTGTTTATATATTTTTGGTGTAATCTTTAATGTCAATTTTGATAATCTCGATGTTGAAAAAATGGTTATAACTATGTATATAAAGCTTGATACAAGTATTGATATGAATGTATATTCAATATTAAAATTGTAGACTACTATTAAAATTACTAATGCTATAGCAAATATTCTTCCAGCAAGTTCTGCAATAGTTGGCCCAATTGTATTTAGATGAACTTGAGATATACTCATCAGCGTTGGTCCAAATGAGATTATAAACTGAGAAATTAAAAGAATTAGTATTCCTGTTTTGATTGTTGAAGAATAGTTTATGAAGAACAGAGAAAAAAATGCTATTCCATATATAACAAGACTTATTAATAGTCTAAATGATAGCGCATTTCCTATAAACTCAATTCTCTCCTCCGTACTTTTACCTAAAAGATCTCTCTGTACAATAATTCCTATTCCCCAGTCTGCAAAAAGTGCAAAAAATACTACAAAGTTATTTGCAGTTGAATATATTCCGTACCCTAATGCACTAAAGTGATGAGCAATTAATGCTACAGATACAAATCCAATTATATATATAATGAATTTTTCTATTACTTGAATAGTTGTGTTGTATAAAATTTTAGATTTTAGTGTGTTCATCTTTTCTTTATTACTTTTGCAGGAGAACCAACTGCAATTGAATATTTTGGAATGTCTTCTGTTACGACAGACCCTGCTCCTATTATTGCTCCTTCTCCAATTTGTACTCCATCTAATATTACACAATTTGCTCCTATGAGAGCATCTCTTCCAATTTTTATAGGTTTTGTATTTTTTTGCTTAGTTATTTTGACATCTTGTTCCTTTATAGGAATTTTTTTGTTTTGAAATATATGTTTGTGAGATGCTATTGTAGAATGGGGGCCTATATGGGCATAATCATCAATTACAACTCCTAAATGACCTAAAATGACTACGTGGGAGTTTATAAATACTTCTTTCCCTATCTCTATATAACCTTCTCCTAAGTCTAAAACGCAGTATTCAGATATACAAGTATTATCTCCTATTTTAACTTTAGTATTGTCCTTATTTTTTATAACTGTACCTCTAGAAATATCTACATTTAATCCTAATGTTAGTGATGATGGTGTATATACCCTTGCAGATGGAGCTATTTTTAAATTTACTTTATTTGGAAGTAAATTAAATAGAATGGAATGTAGTCTGTTTTGTATCTTCTTTATATATGACATGAAAGAATTATATCATTCTTTCATTTATAGATGTGAGGTTGTTCTTCGTGTTGGTAATATTATTCCTTCCAGTGGATTTTTACCACCTGCCTCAAGAGCTTCTTGTAAATTTGCGCTATTGGTAGATGCTATCATTTCCTGTATTCCTTTTTTTCCAATGGTTTCAAAAATATCCTGATCTGGAGGTATTTTATATCTTCTTCCTATGTCTTCTTTTTGAGACAAAATTGACGAGTGTAGTTGTAATAATTGCGCATATACTATATAGCTTCTCGTTCTGTAACACTTGGGGGAATAACATTATTTTCTATAAGGATCTCTCTCATTTGTGCTCCTGAAATTTGAAGTGAGCTCTCCCCCATGTGATTTTCTATACTTTCCATTGATATTTCAGTATTTAATATCCTCCTTAATGGAAGATTAAAAAATACTCTAATTATTAATTTTAGATCTTGCTTCTTTCAACACTTCTGACCACCAGACAATTTTGTTTATAACATCATCCAAACTATGTTTAGATTTTATTTCCTCTTTTATTAAACCTTTATCGTCAAAAGCATCAAATACCCCTACTATGTGTACAGCCTGTCTTATTGGTACCATTTGTAATTCTACAAGTACTTGCCTTAATTGTTCTACCGCTCTTGATCCTCCTGCTGCTCCTCCATATGACACAAATGTTCCCGGTTTAATTGTCCATTCTTTATAAAAAGAATCAAGTATATTTTTTATAATAGATGTATATCCATGATTATATTCTGGAGTAATAAATATAAATCCATCTGCTTCCTCAATCTTATCAGATAGTTTTTGTCTGATTTCGTCCTTGTATGGTTTTTCTGCATATGCAGGAGGTATTGTATCTGAAAATAGAGGAAGAGGATATTCGTTTGGGTCTATTATTTCGAAATCTGCATTACTAACCTTTTTAGCCTCATCTAATACCCACTTTCCTATACTCTCACTTTTTCTTCCTTCTCTTATACTTCCAAGAATTATTTTAATATTAGTCATAATTGTTCTATTAAATAAATTTAGATACTTTGTCATAATATATACGTTTGTTACATTTGTCAAGAACCAATGTTGTATTTTCGTTTAATCTTGTATACCATAGTTTTTATAAATTCTATGATAATAAAAAGCAAAAAGGGTTTTACTCTTATAGAAATACTAATTGTCATGTCTATAATTGCTGTACTTACAGCAGTTGCATTAGTTGGGCTTGATGCTGCACATTCTGATTCTCGTAATAGTAATAGAGAAATTACTATAAAAGCCATCTCTGGATCACTTGAGAGATATTATAATCAGCTTGGGCAAACATATCCTCTATACCTTTCAAATGATAATCAGTCTATATATGGTTATTCTGGGGTTGATTCTGCGAATATAGAATTCTATAACATGGGAATTAATATTTGTGATAGTGTAATTGATCCTTCTACTTCTGGATATGATTCTTCGACACATTCATGTTACGGGTATCCTGGTTATTATAATTCTTGGTGGTGGAGTGGAAATCAAAATATTACCATAACCTACCCTTCTTCATATTATGTACATAATTCAAATTATAATAACTCAACTTTTTATTTTTATATTCCTTTTGCAAACGGGGATCCTGTAAATTTAAGTTATAATGGTATTGTTGATGGATATATCTTGGGGGCATGTCTAGAAAACCATGGTATTTTTGCAGTATCATCAAATAATAACGAAGTTCATTTTACCCAAAATGCCTCTTTTATAACACTACCTAATAATGTTTATATAAAGTGTAATATTCCGTGATTGTCAGTCCCAGCTTAATGCCCCTGTTTTATATTCATTTACTCGTGTTTCAAAAAAGTTTTTCTCCTTTCTTAAATCTATAATTTCACTCATCCAAGGAAATGGATTTTTTGTACCATATACTTTTTCAAGTCCTATTCTTTCTAACCTACGGTCTGCTATATATTGCAGGTATTCGTAAATAGTATCTGCATTAAGTCCTAATATTCCTTTTGGTAAGCAATCCTTTGCATATTCATATTCTAGATCAACTGCAGTTTTTATGTTCTCTGTTATTTTTTCTGCAAAATCTTTTGTGAGAATTCCTTTTTCTTCTTTAAATATTGTGTTAATAAGTTCTGAACCAAATGCTAAATGCACAGATTCATCTCTAAGTATGAATTGAAATTGTTCACCTACTCCAACCATTTTATGTTGTCTTAGCATTGATAACATCATTACAAAACCTGCATAGAAAAATATACCTTCCATGATTACATAAAATCCTATCAGATCATTTACAAATTTTCTTATATTATCTGTTCCTTCAGTAGTAAACGTTGGGTCAAGTATTGATTTTGTTATGTCAACAACAAAGTCATCCTTTTTTTTAATACTTGGAATATCAAGATACATGTTATAGACTTCTCCAGGATCTAGGCCCAATGTATCACAACAGTAAATAAATGTATCTGTGTGTACGGCTTCCTCATATGCTTGTCTTAGTAAGTATTGTCTACATTCTGGATTAGTTATATGCTTGTATATGAGGAGGACAATATTGTTAGCTGTTAGACTTTCTGCTGTTGAAAAAAACCCCATATTCCATAGTATTAGTCTTTTTTCATCTTTTGTTAGGGCATTAGGGCTTTTCCACATCTCTACATCAAACTGCATACTTACTTCTTCTGGTACCCAATTATTGGCAACTCCCTTTTTGTAATACTCTCTTGCCCATGTATATTTCATAGGTAAAATCTTATTAGGATCAGTTTGGGGTGAGTTAAGTAATTTTTTTATATCCTTCTTCATAAAAATTTATATATAATATTATTGACATGATTCACAATCTGGATCTTCTATTTTACATAAAGGAACCGTTAATGAATCTTCCATTTCTTCAGTGCTATTTGTCATAGGTTTCTCTTGTACAATCTCTTCTGTATACTTTTTATTTATATCAATTGTGCTTTTCTCAACGGCAGAAGCTCCTAGTGTTCTTAAATAGTATGTTGTCTTTATTCCCATCTCCCATGCGGTCATGTATATTTCTGACAATACTTTTCCCGATTGAGTATTTGTGAATATATTAAGTGATTGGCTCTGATCAATCCATTTTGATCTTACTGCTGCATGCTTTAATACCCATATAGGGTCAATCTCAAATGCTTCTTTATATATTTCTTTGATGTTAGATGGAATTTCTGTAATATCTTGTATATTACCATCATAGTACTTTAATTTATCTACCATTGATTTGTTCCATAAATTTTCTTTTTTTAAATTTGCCATTAAATATCTATTCATAACTGTAAATTCTCCTGTCTGATTTGATTTTACATATAGATTTTTATATATAGGCTCGATGGAAGGATATGAGTCAACTATTGTAGATATGGTTGCAGTTGGTGCTATTGCCATACAATTAGAATTTCTCATCCCGTATTTCTTTATACTTTCACGTACTTTATCCCAATTCAACCTTTTTGTTCTCGAAACATTAATTTTTAGTCCTCTCTCCTTTTCAAGTAAATCTATAGTATCAATTGGAAGTAACCCTCTTTCCCATTTAGATCCTTTATATGTTTCATACACACCTTTTTCTTTTGCAATTTGCGAAGAAGTTAGTATTGCATGATAGGAAATAAACTCCATTATTTCATCGGTAAGATCAATTGCTGTATCACTATCAAATTGAAGGTTCATTTTGTAGAATGCATCTTGTAGCCCCATGATACCAAGACCAATAGGTCTGTGTTTTTCATTTGAATTTTTTGCTTCTGGGGTTGGATAAAAATTGATGTCTATAACATTATCAAGCATCCTCATAGATGTTTTCACTGTTTCTTCTAATAACTCTTTATTTACTGTTCCATCCTCATTTATGTGTTTTGGTATGTTTATTGATCCTAAATTACATACAGCGGTTTCCTCTTTGGATGTGTTTAATGTTATTTCTGTGCAAAGATTTGAACTGTGCACTGTCCCAACATGATCTTGTGGTGATCTAATATTACATGGGTCTTTGAAAGTAATCCAAGGATGTCCTGTTTCATAAAGCTGGGTCAACATCTTTTTCCACAGTACAGAAGCGTCTACTTTTTTCGATAATTGTATCTCGCCTTTTTCGCTTTTCTTTTCATATTCTAAATATTTTTTCTCAAATTTCGATCCATATATATGATGTAATTCTGGTGTTTCATCAGGAGAGAATAGTGTCCACTCTTCTCCGTTTTTAACTCTTTTCATGAACAAATCAGGAATCCATACTGCAATATCTGTATCAGGTGTACGTCTTCTTTCATCGCCGGTATTTTTCCTAAGTTCAATAAAGTCTTCTATATCATAATGCCATGCTTCCAAATATACACAGCATGCTCCTCTTCTCTTTCCACTTCTGTTTATTGCTGCTGTTGTGGAGTCAACAATTTTAAGGAAAGGTATTACCCCCTGTGAAGGTACATTTGTACTTTTTATAAGTGCTCCTGTTCCTCTTATATTTGACCAGTCATTCCCTAGTCCTCCAGACCATTTTGACAATTGTGCATCATCTCCTATACATTTGAATATATGTGAAAGATCATCCTCTACTGTTGTCAGATAACATGATGACATTTGTGGGTGTACTGTTCCTGAGTGGAAGAGTGTTGGCGTAGATGGTGTATATAGAAGGTTGGACATTTTCTCATAAAATTCTAGCGCTGTTTTATTTTTATCTCCTTCTAGTAATGATAACCCCATTGCAACTCTCATCCAGAAATACTGTGGAAGCTCTAGAATATTTTGGTTATAATCTTTAGTAAAGTACCTTTCATGCAGTGTTTCTATTCCCATGTAATTAAAAAGTTTATCTCTTGATGGATCTATGGCTTCTGACAGCTTTTCAAAATCAAAATAAGACAATTTTTCGTCAAGTCTTTTTTCTGCAATTCCTATCTGTATTTGTTTTTTAAAATTAGATCTATATAGTTTATTAAAATTTTTATCGTATCTGTCTACTCCAATAATTTCTTTATATAAATCGTTTAATAAACATTCTGCACTGTAATAAGAAAAATCTATATCTCTTTCTATTCTTGCATTCAATGACATTATTATTGTCTTTAATATCTCTTTTGTAGTAATGTTTTCAAAAACACTATTTTTAACTTCTTCAAGTATCTCTTCTTTATCTGATTTTGATAGTTTTGATGATGTATATAAGTCTAAAGTTTGTTCTATTTCTGATATGTCAAAATCTTCAAAACTACCATCTCTTTTCTTAATTTTAAATTTATTTTTTTCAATTTTTTGAATAATTTCAGCTTTCTTTTCTTCTCTGATTTTTTTGTGTTCGTATCTGTAAATAATATATGCTTTTGCAACTTCAAATAATCCGTGTTCTGCAATTTGTTTTTCTACAATATCTTGTATACTTTCTACCTGAGGAATTGTACCTTTGAAATCTGCATCAATGTGTTCAATGACTCTGTCAACAATAGATCTCACTTTGTCATTATCCACTTTTGTATCTGTTGCAAGGAATGCCTTTGTGATAGCCTGCTCTATCTTTGATCTGTCAAATGTAACGATTCTACCATCCCTTTTTCTTACTTGTTCTATCATAATCAAGATAAAAAAATAAAATAATCTAGTAATAACTTTAAGAAAGGTATAGTAATGGGGGCAAGAACTATTACAATCTTTATTAGAACAGAGTATCTATTTTCTTTAAACATGTCAATGATATATTTTGGTATATTATAAGATTAGTTTATTTGTATTTTTTTTATATCTTATAAATAAATATACTTCTAATTTCTTAAATTATGGGGTATGAAAATTTACTAATTCTTTATTATGTGAAATTTTTAATGACCATTTTGTATTTTTGTCTTTGTTCTTCCCAGTATTTTCCCCTTCTACATATTAGATTTTTATCATCAGTTATAATATTCTCAACAACAATTTCTGTAAATATTTTATTTTGAGATCCTTTTACTATTACCAGGTCTTGCTCCTTTATTATATTTTTAATAAATTCTGCTGCCTGATATGAATTTTCAAAGCTTTTCATTTTATTATTATCAAATCCCAACCTTATGACTTCTGGAATGAAATATTTTTTTGTCATCTCACCTATTGTGATTATGTAATCTATATATTTTACTGCCTCCTGTGCAACTCTTTCGTGTTCTTTTTTGCTATCTTGTCCCAATTCTCTCATATCCCCAAATACAAATATTTTTCTGTTAAATTGCATATGAGATATCATTTGCAATATTTCAATAGTTGGGTTTGCTGATGCGTTGTATGAGCTGTCAATAACTTTTGATTTATTTATTCCATTGAAAAGTGTCATTCTTGATGGAGGTAACTTAAAATTAGATATGCTGTTTTTTTGACTCTCTTTATCTATTTTGAAGATGTCACCTACTGCAAGTGCAGAAAGAAAATTATATGAATAGCTTTTTGTTAATATGTAATTGTTTATATTTAGTGTAATATCATTTGTTTTCATACTAAAGCCTTCTTCTGTATTTTGTATATCGTATGCATAATACTTTACACTGTCATCTTTAGTAGAAAGTTTTATGATATTCTCTCCTTTTATGTCATTTGCATATGGTATATCATTATTTATTATACCTATACCTCCTTGTTTAAGCATTGTTATAATTTTTGATTTTTCCTTATATATCTCATACTCCCTATCCTCCCCGTTAAAATTTTCTGTGTGTACTTTTCCTATACTTAAGAGTACTCCTATTTTGAGAGGGATTTTATTCATTAGATATTCCATATCACCAGGGTGATCAACTGCCATTTCTATAACGTATACATCAAACCTCTTTCTACTTGTCATGTACTTAATAGGTAAAATAATTATGTATTTTAGTAATTCTAGTATGCTTCCATGTGTGTGAAGTCCAAATACATCAAGAGGAATACCTATTTCAGAATTCGCATTAATTGTTTTTTTTACCCTGATAGAATCTTTGAGTATTTGATAGATGGCATCAACAGTTGAAGATTTTCCAAAACTCCCTGTGACTCCTATACAGTAAATTTGGTATTTTATAAGATACAAATGTGCAAAATACCAAAAATATGCAGTTATATATTCTCTAAATTTTTTTTTCATATTTAAATATTAGAGCATTGATATCCAAATACCTACTATTGCTAAAGCAAACGCAAAAAGCCATAATCTTGCAGTTATTTTTTCTTCAGACCATCCTAACATTTCTAAATGATGGTGTAGTGGAGACATTAAAAATATTTTTTTCCCAAAGAACCTTTTATATAGTTTTTGTGTTATTACTGAAAGTGTTTCTATGACAAATATCCCTCCAATTATAATAAGTAAAATTTCTTTTCTTAGTATAATTGATATAACTGCAAGAAGAGATCCTAGTCCTAGTGTTCCTATATCTCCCATCTGAATTCTTGCTGGCTTAATGTTAAAATATAAGTATGTTACTAGTGCCCCTGATACTGTTGCGCATATTATAGCTATACTTTCATTTCCCTCCTGTAATGCTATTACAAAAAAGGACATAAATGACGCTACCATAACACCTGCGGCAAGACCATCAACTCCGTCTGATATATTAACTGCATTTGCTGTTGCTATTATCATAAGTAGGATTACAGGAATTATCCATAATCCCATGTTTAAATAATGATTTGAAAATAACCATATACTTTGTATACCTAATTTAAAAAATATAAAATATGAAGCAACAATCCCAGACATTATCTGTACTAATATTCTTTCATGAGGGTAAAGTCCTGTTCCGTATCTTGATCCAACTGAATTAAAAAGACTTTTGTATAATGCCCATGGTGTAGTTAGAAAAAGGTATAATCTTTTCCATTTATTTTTATGAATTAGCGCAAGTTTTATATGGTGTTTAAGGGAGTATACTTTCCTTTCCTTTTTACCAAATATATTCATAAGATCATCTACTGATCCTAAAAGTGCTCCTATGGAAAGTACTATAATTGCAGGTTGGGTATATTTCGTCCAATTAAAAATTAATGTAATTATTATTACTGTTAATATAACAATTATCCCTCCCATCATAGGTGTTCCAATTTTATCTTTTCTACTATGTATTCTATCTATGACATCATCATATCTTCTGCCTCTTACAATTTTAAATTTATATAACATATCAATTATAGATGGAGATATTAAAATGGAAACAAGTCCTGATAGAATTAAAAATGTTAATCCTGCAAACATATATTTAGTCAAATAAATTAATATACTTTAACCTTCTTACACCATTATTATTTATTTTCTTTTTAAAAAGATATAGTGGTTGAAATTTTGCCCCCTTTACTTCTTTCCATTCCTGAATTTCTAATGGTTTTTTATCATCTTTTATGTTGATAATTCCTTCTGATACTCCAGCTCCTTCTGTGGAATGGATATATTTTATACTTTTTACTCTGTTGTTGAAATATGTAACCTGATTTATTATGGCAACATGTGCACCACCATTAAATTTTATTAAATCTCCAACTTGTATCTCATTTATATTATTTATCCTGTTTGTATTTATATCGCTTGTTAGTGTCGCTGCGTTAAGTTTTGACGATATAGGTCTTAATTTGTATGAAATTGCTTTAATAGGATTTATTGTGGGCTTTTTTATATATTTCCATATATGATTTCCTGTTTTTTTATATACTATGGCATCAAGAATATATGATACAAAACCTGAACAATCAATTCCTAGTTTGTTCTCCTCCATTAACTTCCTCTTTTCTGTAGGATTTTCAATTTTCCTTTTTACAATATATTGTAAGTGTTTTTCAATATCTTCAGGATATCCTTTTCCTACAATAGTGTATTTTTGTAGTCTTGCTCCTGATTTATGTATGTAGTAAGGAAAATTTTTAAATTTATTGTAAACCTCCTCTGCTTCTTTTGGAAGTTTATGAGTGATGTTTTTTTTCATTATTTATAGTGATAATTATATCATATTTACTGAAACAAAAAGCCAAACTCCCTAACATGTAAAGAATCTGACTTTAATAGTTATTATTATTGTTTATTTATGCAGGGTTGCAAGATGCGCAGGCACAACCTGCAGCACAAGTACAATTTTCTGCATTGCAACTACACTCTGCTCCACATGAACATGTATTCATAAATGACCACCTCCTTAGTTCTTTTTATAGTATAATACAATCTAATGAAAATTACAAATATGCCGTTTATTTCTCGTGTACTAGTTAATGTTTGTACAAAGCTAGATTTAAAAATTGTCTTTGAAAAAGAATATGGTTATGCTGGTTATATAATAACCTCTTCAGGTAAGAGGTTATTCTTTAATAATGGAAGATTTGATATTAATCCTGGTGGGGCAATAGATATTGCAAATGATAAGGCCTATACAACTTATTTTTTGAAGAGTTTTGGGTTTTCCGTTCCTTGTGAAAAGACTTTCTTTAACGATACACACAATAGTAAGCTTCAGATAAAGAGGAATATTAATGATGGTTTAGATTTTGCTCTCAGTATAGGTTTTCCCGTTATCGTAAAGCCTAATAGTCTTAGTCAAGGGAAATGTGTATTTAAAGTTAATAGTAAGGATGAGTATTACAAGGCATCGAATGTAATTTTAAAAGCAAATCCTGTTATGTTGGTTCAAAAATATTATGCAGGTAAAGATTATAGATTTGTAATTTTTAACAAAAAATTGTATGCATGCTATCAAAAAATTCCTCTTTCTATTGTAGGTAATGGATATAGTAATGTATTAGAGTTGATTAATGACAAGAAATTTCAGCTGGAAAAATTAAAACGTAATTTTAATTTGGATGTATATAAAGATCAAGTTCTTATGGTTCTTTCTAGGAATGGACTTTCTTTTGATTCGATATTGGATGAAGGTAAAATCTTTTACTTACTTGATAACGCAAACGCTTCCTCAGGAGGAGATGTTATTGACATGACAAATGAAGTCTCTCCTTTTTTTTCAGGAATTGCTATTGACGCTGTTTCTTCTATGAATCTTAATTTTGCTGGTGTAGATATGATTATTGATAATATATCTAATGAATCTGATTATACTATTTTAGAAATTAATAGTGCACCTTCTATGTCAAATTTTTCTAAAGTAGGAGATGAACAAGAAAAAATTGTTGAAAGATTATACTTTGATTTATTATCCTATTTGGTTAGATATTATCAGCAATAAGACTAATCTCACCAGATGATATATTTCCTCTTTTTTGTATCCTCCCTATCTCTTCATTGATAGTACCCATTTCATTTTTTGAAAGTATTAGTATTTCATTATTATTCTTGAGGCTTGATATATTATACCCTTCCCTTATCTTTTCTAAATTTGAATTGTAAACTCCGTTAAATAGAATTTTATTTTTTTGATTATCTTTTTTTCTGACAACTAAATTTGTTAATTGGATATCTTGAAATATGAAATCATTTTCTTTTTTTACATCAAGACTATAATCTATGTTTAAAAACTCTAAAATATGTATTAATTTAAATGGTATAAATCCATTCTCTATTTGAACTTGTGTAAATACAGGAATTGATGCATTTTCCCTAGGATTTATTTCTATTAAGAAAATATTACTTCCATCAAATATTATATCTATCCCAAACATTCCCAGGTATCCATATGTTTCTAGTATATTTCCAATATTTTGTGTTAAGAGTTTTATTTGCTCTTTCACTCTGATTTCTAATTTTGTATCCCAATTGTTCCCTACTGTACTACCTGCAAAATCTGTTAAATTTTTAACTCCTGTAATCTGTTTTGATAGATTACCTACGACTATCCCTTTTTTCGTAACTACTCCATTTACTGTAAAATATTCACCTTCTATAAATTGAACTGCTTTTGAAATTCTCTTAGGATACTCTTCTTGTAAATTATTATATTCTTCTTCATTTGATATAAAAAAAGTTGTATTTCCTGAGTGTCCATGACTAAATTGTATTACAAATTTGGATCCAAAAATATTTTTTAAATTATTATAGTTTTCTGTTTCTAAATTTATGACCTTACTTTTTGGTATCATTTTTTCAAATAATTTTACAAGTTCAATTTTATCTTCAAATTTTTTATTAAGAGCGTATGTAGTATTAAGTATTTTCTGATTATTTAACATTTCTTCTCCCCCATGCGTTGGTTTAAAAAACATAAATGATATAGGTTCAGGTATGCTTGAGATATACTCTTGTACCATTGTGCCAGATAGAATTGATGCTATATCTCCTCTCTGTTTTGGGTTACTTTCATTCCTTTTTATTGAGTACGTATTTTTTATGAAATTAAGTATATAACTATCTTCATATGATACTATGTAAAAGTTTGGTATCAATGTCTCTAATCCTAACGCCCTCATTGGGTCCTTCGATACATATACAATCCTATCTTTTATCTTTTCTATTATGGAGATCATTTGCCTGTAAATATTATAACAACCCTTTTAAATTTGTATCCAAGCTCAACCGCTTTTATAAAAGCAGCTACTGCAGCTGCTCCCTCGTTTGAGGTTTTTATTCCATGATTTTCCATATTTATAATAGCTTCTTGTATAGCTTTATTATCTACCGTCCATGCCCATCCTCTTGTTCTCTTTATAGTATTTATTATTGAATTTTTTCTTTTAGTGACTCTTGCTACTATTGCATTTGCAATTGACTCTTTTTCCTCTTTAAAATTGTTATCAAAGTTTTTTGAAATGGTATTAATTTTTGATGTTTGTACTACATGTAACTGACATTTTAATTCTTTCATTATTCCAAGCGCAGTTGTTCCACTGCTTACTGGAACAAAAATTGCTTCTGGTCTTAAATTTTGAAGTTCTATTCCTATGGTTTTATAACCCTCAATTGCATAAACTTCTTCAGAACCTCTAAATAATCTGATATTATTATTCTTTGAAAATTTTATGGATTCCGATAGAGGTCTTTTTGATTTTATGATTTGAGCTAAGTTGTGATTTTTTATACTCTTTTTTAACCTTGCTTCTTTATCTTTTGGTATTGACTCTGGAATAAAAATATATGTTTTTATTCCAGATAGTCTCCCGTAATTTATTGCAGATATTGCTGTATTTCCTGAAGATGGAACGACTAATTCCTTTATATTTTTAGATTTTAAGTACGAAAAAAAATATGCAATTGATCTATCTTTTGCTGAACCAGTAGGATTTTTATCCTCTCTCTTTGCATATACATATTCAACTCCTGTCTGTACTTCTAAAAAATGTAATCTTTCTATTGGTGTATCCCCTTCACCGAGTGAAACTCTGTTTATCGGAAGTATCTCTTTCATGCTGTCTTTGTATTTCCAAATTCCTGTAAGTCTTTGTATCATGTCTTTATAAGGTAATATATTCTATTGCTTCTTTTTCATAATTCTTTTCCTTGAACTTGTAGTCTCTAAAACTATGATTAGAATTTTTTACTTCTTTATACGATATTCGACTGGATTGCGCATTTTTCATGTAATCTTTTACATGCTCTATTTCTCCAAATTTGTCATATTGTCCTTGTATGATATTTATTTTGCAATCTATTTCTTTAATATATTGATTATTTATAAATCCTAGTATATTTAGGCTAAAATTTGCGCTATTTTGATTTTTATATATATAGTATGAACCTATTAACCCTCCAATTGATTTGCCTATAAAATTTATCTTTTTATATCTTTTATAATTTACGAAATTTAAAACATTGTCTAAAATTTCCATTTCTTTTGGAAATTTATCACCTGATACTATATGTAGACCATTGTCTATAAATGGAAAGTTAAATGCTAATACACTATGATTTTTATCTTTACTATTTTTAATTATTCCCTGAATTAGTGTAGATTGAATACCTAATGATGATCCGTGTAATATGACATCCAATATACTGGAGTCTTTGTTTAAAAAGAAATCCATTGTTTTTGGCATAAAATCTATTATATCAAAAATTTTTGAACTTTTGTTTATAGGTTTAACGAAGGTAATTTTTCAGGAGAGTCTACTCCTCGTTCTATAAATAAAGAAGGAACATCCCCTGAAACCTCTTCGTATGAAACATTTGTTTTTATACCTTGACTATCTAATAATTGTATCCATTTTTGTACTGTTTGGACTGAAAATACCTCTTCTGATATCTGTGTAAATAGAATTCCTCCTTCCCTACTCAATAGTCTCCAACACCTTTGTAATAACCTAAAATGAATATTTGGGTTATTTCCTAAACATCCTAATCCTCCTTGAGGTCTTGCAACAATTAAATCAAAAAGATCTTCCTGTAGCCAATCTTGTACATGTTTCCAACTATCTCTTTGTAATAGAATGTTTCCTGTAACAATATCTATGTTATCTATATGTCTTTGTTTTCGAACCTTTTTTCTTGGATCAGATAGTGCCACTGCAATCCCTCGTGATAATGGAAGATTTTCTAAAAATTGTCCATATCCCATTAAATCCAATGCTATGACTTTTCCTTTTTTGGATAGTATTTCCTCTGCAATATTTGTAAAACTTTTTCCATTTAAAAGTGCTTTGAATGATTCTTCATATGGGTATTTTCTTGTGTCTTGTACCTCCCAATTATCTTCCCCTGAATCATGTGTTGCTCTTACTAAGTATCTGAGGTAGTTGGCTGAATCTCGGATTTCATTTATATTACTTCTGTTGTGTTTCTGAGCTATTAGTCTTTTTCTTTGAAATCTCCCTAGATTGTGTATTTCTTGCTCCATATTTTAGTGCGATATTATAGCATATTCATTTTTAGTTAATAATGTAAATTGCATCCATTTGTTAAATTTGATATATTTAAAATGTATAGTTTATTACAATGTAATTATTATGAAAGTTACTTGTCTTGAATGTCAGAATGAATTTGATGTAAATTCTTTAAATTCTGGAGATACTGTTGAATGTCCTTATTGTGGTATTGAACTTGTATATAAAGGTGAGGATAAATTTGAAGTTGTTGAAGAGGAAAAATAATTTACTTCTCTCCTTTAAAGATTATCTCAGGTATAAGTTCTAGTTTATATTTCTCTAGCGCACTCTCTTGTATCTTTTCTATTATTTCCGATACATCAGTTTGTTTAGCAAATCCCATATTTACAATAAAGTTTGCATGTTTTTCGTATACCTTTGCTCCTCCTATTGTAAAACCCTTAAATCCCATTTGATCAATTAGCCATCCTGAAGAATTTACCGGTGCCCCCACTGCTTGTCTTTCTTCTTCTGTAATATTTTTAAAAACAGATCCAGCTGATGGTAAAATTGGTTGTACTGCCTTCTTTCTTTTTGTCCATTCCAATGCAATTTTTTTTGCAATATTCTGGTTGCCTTTAAATAGTACAAATTTTACACTAATTAAAAAGTACTGATTTGTGTGCAGTATACTTTCATCATAACCAAATTTAAGAAAGTCAGGGCTTACCTCTATAATATTCCCTTCTTTATCCATAACTTCTGCAGAATATACTAAATCTCCAATTATTCTGGTTCCTCCATGAATGTTGTTGAATACTGCACCTCCTATTGTTCCTGGAATTCCTGAAAAATACTGAATGCCTGTTAGTCCATTGTTTATCATTTGGTTTATAAAAAAAGTTAAATTTACACCCGATTGAACTTCAACCAATATTTTTTCATATTTTGTTTCATCATCTTCAAGATCATTGAATTTCATGTACTCTCCTTGTGAATATCTTGCAAAGCTTTTTTTTATGTCAAAATTATTAGGTTCTTTATTTGTTATATTAATATCTTTTACATTATTTTTTATTGTCAATCCTTTTACCCCTTTATCTGATATCAGTACATTACTCCCTCCTCCTATGATGTTGATTTCCATTTCTTCCTTTAGAGCAAATTGAATTGCAGACATTAGTTCTTGTCGTGTATTTGCTTGATAGAAATATTCTGCATCCCCACCAATTTTATATGTAGTATAATTTTTCAAAGAAACTTTCTTTTCCGGTTTAATCATATATTGATAGTGTTAAATAATTTTATTAACTTTAATGCTGATTTTCTCCAACTATACTTTTTCAATTGTTCTTTTGCAAGGTTAATTATTTTATTTTTTTCTTCTTTATTAGTTAATATTTTCTCTATACTTGTGGCTATTTGTTTTCGATTGAATGGATCTACAAGAATAGCTCCTTTCCCTGCAACCTCGGGTATAGATGTTGTATTTGATACAATTGTAGGAATATTTTTTGAAAAGGCTTCAAGTATAGGAAGACCAAATCCTTCATAGTATGAAATGTATGCAAATATAGATGCTTTTGTATATAAAGACAACATTTCTTCATTTGAAACGTTTCCAACAAAATGAATTTTCTCCCCTTTGGGTAGTCTATCAAATTGAGAAGCTTCCTTCCCTCTTTTTATATTTCCTACTATAACTAGGTGTTCTTTTATGTTAAGTCTTTTATATGCCTGTATTAGCGTCTTATTATTCTTTCTTTTTTCTGCTCCGCCAATAGCTAAAATATATGGAAAATTTATATTCAAACTTTTTAGTATTTTGTCTGTATTTATTTTTGCATCATCCTTTGTATATGCATTTTCAATAACATGTATCTTATCTTTTGGTATATGTAGGTATTTATTTATTTCTCCTTTTGAAAATTCTGATACTGTTATTATTTCTGCACCTTTTGCTTTTGTAAGAAGAGTTATTGTCTGTATTTTGTATCTTATTTTGTCATTTAGTCTGTTATAGTAACCTTTAATTGCCAATGGAATCAAATCTTGTATAGATATAATTAGTTTTCCTTTAAATGTAAGTGGGCATACCATATTCTCTATAGATAAGAATATCTCTGCTTTATTCTCATTTAAAATTTTAGGAAGTATGAATAATTGCCATAGGTAAGAAAATCTACTATCTTTATTACGTACCTTAATTTTTTTACATTTTATTTCTGGGAAAGGATCCTTCTTGTCATATAATATAGTGTAGTCATTTTGTTTGTCTTGAATTAACACTTCCTTAAAAAGATTGTATGTCACTCTTCCTGTCCCCGTGTTTGTCAGAGCAAGTCTTGCATCTAGAAATATTCTCATAAATCTTTTTTTATTATACCTATGACTTGGTCAATTGATACTCCTTTCTGAATTAAAAATTTTGTGTTAAGAGAAATTTTTCCTGATAAAATTTTACTGACTAATATATCAACTTCCTTGATTGTTTTTGCAATAACACAGGCTTTATGTTTTTCAAAATATTGACTGTTTAGAGCTTCTTGTCCAGGTAACTGCTTGTATACAATAACTGGTTTTTGCATTGTTATTATCTCTGTCATAGACAGGCCTCCTGCTTTTGTTATGACAATGTCTGCTGCCTGAATTAATTTCTCTACATTTTTTGTAAAACCAAACACTTTACAATTTGGAAAATGTAAATTCTTTATTTTTTCTTTTAGTTTATGGTTTCTTCCCGCAATGCATATAATATTGTATTTATAAGAAAGTGATGATACTAATTTTGTAGCATGATATATTACTCCATCGCCACCACCCATAATTAATATTGTTTTTTTTGATTTATCAAGGGAAATTAATCTTTTTATCTTTTCTTCTTTAGTAACTTTATAGAATTTTTTTGCTATTGGTATGCCCGTAATTTCTATTTTATCTTCCTTAACTCCATAGCGTTTTAATGTTTTTTTGGTTTCATCATTTGGTATAAAATACTTATCAATATGGCTATGTATCCACCCTTTGTGTATATTATAGTCTGTAGTAATTACATACTTTCTTGCACATTGTATTTTTGATATTGCTGCAGCTGCATTTGGATATAGGGCTATGAATATTGTATTTTTTAATTCTCCCTTATACCTTCTTTTTAATTCTTTTGCACATAACCTATCTATTATGTTCTCTCCACTTTGATCTATTATATAGTTATATAAAAGTTTGTATATTGAGGGAAAAGAATATAGGAGGGTTTTGTATGTGTATTTTATGCCCTCATTTAGATAGTATCCATATATTCTACTGTAATCTATTATCTGACAATTTTTACCTGCTTGTTTACGAAATTCTTTTTTAAGATTCTTGGCAATTGTTGCATGTCCTGCTCCAATATTTGATGTTAATATGACAATATTATATTTTTCCATCATCCTTTATTAATTTTTCGAATTCTGAAATTAATGTTTGCGCTGCTCTTTCCCAACTAAAATCTTTAATATTCTCTAGCCCTTTTTGTATAAGGTTTTTTTGAAGATCTTTGTTTTTTAGAAGCTTTGTTATTGCCTTTTCTATGTCTTTTACACTATTAGGATTTATCAGTATTGCGCTATCTCTTACAACCTCAGGTATAGATGATGAATTTGAAGTTATAACAGGAACTTTATATGACATGGCTTCCAGTGGAGGTAACCCAAATCCTTCATATAATGATGGGTAAACAAATACTTCCGCTTGTGAATATAAAGTAGCAAGTTGACTGTCAGAGAGTGATCCCGTAAATATTACTCTTCCAGATAGCCCTTCAGGAATTATTACCTTATTTGAAGAAGGTGTCTTTTTAGATTTCTCTGCTCCTACTATTACAAGTGTATGTTTAAATTCTTTGTTTTTTTGAATCATGGATATGAATGCTTCTATTAGTCTTTTATTATTTTTCCTTATCTCCATCCCCCCCATTCCAAGTATATACGGCTTTGTTATATTTAGACTATTTAAAACTTCTAAATTTGGTTTTAATTGATATATTCTTTTATCAATAGCTTCATTGATTATAAAGATTTTTTCTTCTGCAATTTTCATTAACCTTCTTATCTCATCTTTTGAAAATTTTGATATGGTCATAACTTTGTGAGGTTCTCTTATAGCTGTAAGGGCTACCCTTGAATGGTATTTGATTTTATCAAAAAAATTATTGAGATAATCTTTGTATACTAGCGGTACCAAATCTTGTATGGTAACAATTGTTTTTCCTTGAAAAAAAGGTGGAGTAATAAAATTATTTGGAGAGAAAAATATATCTACCTTTTCCTTTTTAAGGATATACGGAAGGTATACAAATTGCCAGTAAGGTTTTTTTACAGCCCTCTTTGCCCCTTTAAATATGAGTTTTTTCACATTTCTCTTTTTAATTTCAGAAAATGCATCTTCGTCAGATAATAATACTATGTATTTATTCTTTTTATCTATTTTTAGTACTTCAGATATTAAGCTGTATGTTAATCTTCCAATACCAGCTTTAGTATTTGCCTCCCTGCAATCAATTGCTATTTTCATACTCTTTTTAGGGTTAAAATTTCTTCTTTAATAAATTTTATACTGATGCCTTTGATAATAATCAGTGCCAAAAAGTATACTATAATTCCAATTAGAGATAAAGCAATTACCTCAACTGAGTGAAGTAGTATAATTATTATTGCCATTACACCAGATGCAATTAATGGTTTTAATAAGTGTTTATGTATTTTTACATTAATTTCTTTATTAACCAATTTATAAATATATATAGTTAAAAATCCCTCTGTAAATATTGATGCTATTGCACTTCCATTAATTCCATATCTTGGTATTAATATTAAATTGACTAATATATTGATTATCATTGATATAAATAATCCAGGCATAAAAGCTTTTTGTTTATCAGTTGCAGAGAGTACATTTCCAAGCAGAGTATTTATAAAAATAATTGTTGTTGCACACGATAATAGTATTAATGGATTTACAGAAGGTAAATATTTATATCCAAATACCAGAAGAACTAAATTATGAGACAAAAGTAACATCTCTGTGAAAAATGCCATTGCAATAATAACCATAAACTTTAATGCGTTATCAATTAGTTTTTCAAGCTCTTTGATATTACTTTTATATAAAGATGAAAATGTAGGAAACAATACTCCTGCCAATATTCCTATTATTGAACCTACAACTGCTGTTGTGGACCTTGCCAGAGAAAAATATCCTACATCAATGATTGGTTTTAAAATACCTATTATTGTCTGATCTATAGAAAAATATATCGTGATCATTATAGATGATAATCCAAATGGCCAAATTTCTTTTAAAATATATTTCCAGAATTTCCAATCTATTTCATAGAAAAAATTTGTAAATCTCTTCCTGATTATGTAAATAGTGACTGCCATCCCTGCAGCAGCTGATATTGTTAATGAGAGAGAATAAAGAACAATACTTTTATAGTAAAAGAGTGCAATTACTCCTAATATAATTAAAATAATTTTTTCAGATATTATAGTAATAGATTCATACTTCATTTTACTATATGATCTAAATATTCCCCTCAAAAAAGGATTGAATCCTCCACTTAATATGTTGTATGTTCCAAGAAGCAACATTAATAACGTAATACCTGAAAATTTATTCTTTAAAAATATTGAGGTTATAAATATCATGAAAAGAAGTATTATGCCTATAATTATCTTCAATAACATAATATTGTCAATGTATTTCTTTGTTTGTGTCAGGTCTCTTGCAAGGTCTCTTATTGTAATCACTGAAATGCCAAAATCGACAAATACTGCAAATATACTTACGATGGAGCTTGCAAAACCATATTCTCCGTTATATACAGGTCCTAGATGCCTTGCAAGAATTAAAGATAAAATTAGTGCAGCAATGATACTAAGGCCTTGTGATAGCAGTAGCCAGTAAGTATTAAGTTTTAATTGTCCTATCATTATGGCTTTTGTATGTTGAGATTAGAAATATAAAATGATATTCTTATAATTGTTTTTTATTTTATCACAATGGTAATGAAGAAGTTTATTAGTAATTTTATCTCTTCTCCTCTTGAGTACTTATTCTTTTTATATTTATATATTGCTCAATTTTATTATTCTTATCGCTATATACTGAGAGTGAATTCAACTACTACATCTCCTACATATGGGCATACTAGTATAGTTGAGGAAGTACTGAAATATGTAATCACTGCTATATTTTTCCTACTATTTATTATTATTATCTTTATATCTAAAAAATATAAAGATAGGTATAAAAAACTATTTTCTCTAAAAGCAGTAAAAATTATTTTTTATACTACAATTTTAGCAATATTGTATTTTATTGTTGATATTGTAATTCAACATGGTATTTCTTTTCACCTAATAAAAACATCTGTTCCTTATGATTATATGTTTAAATTCTTAGTATTTATTCCTGTTGTATTTGTTTCTCCTGTTATTTTTATGAATAAAGGTAGTATTAAATATTGGATGAAGTTTTTGTATATTTCCATGTTTTTTCAATTCGCTTATACACTAGTTCAATTAGGACTTCTTATTACTATACATAGATATCCTGCTTTGGGTTATCCTGGTGGATCTATAAGATTTGGTGGAGGATGGGATGACCCTAATGGTGTATCTTTATTCTATCTTCTATTTCTTGTATTTTTAATTTTTGAAGATAAATTGAAAGCCTCTTATAAGTATATTATGATACTTATTACTATCTTTCTTATTTATCTTGCATTATCCTTTACTACATTACTTTTGGTATTTTTATTCTGTATATTTTTACTATTTATCAAAAAATATAAACAGTCGATATTTACCCTTGCATCTCTTATTGGTATTTTTTTGATTTCTTTAATAATACCTAATTATTTTAAAAATAATTTTTTATTTAAATATAGGAGTGCGAGTGTTCATATTGCTGAAATTGTGAAATTTCACCACTCTGGTAGTGTGTATTTCCCTTTAGTTTATAAAATTTTTGGAGGTAAGGTTGCTGTATTTATGGAAAATTTTTATAGACAGCTGTACCACAATTTTGGAATTGTTGGATTTATATTCTTAGCTATACCCTTGTGTTATCTTATTTATGTATACTTTATGAAGATTAGGTTACAGAGAAAAGCAGACTTTTTCTCTTTTTCTGCTTTTATTTTCATAATTGTATTTGGAATTGGTAACTTAGGTCTTCCTTATTTTGAAATTTTTCCTGTAAATGTATTTTTATGGGTAATGTGTGGAGTTTTAATTGCTAGTTTATCTACTTCTTAATAGGATATATAGAATTCCTTAAATTCTCCTGTGTATTTTTTATAATTTACCTTTATGTCAAATATCTTTATTTTGGATGTACCACTTTTTAACCATTCAATAAGTTTTCCAACAAGGTCTTTTTGCCCTTCAATTTTTAAATTAATATTTCCATTCTCCTGATCCCTTTTTATTTGGTATTCATTAGCAAATCTTTTGATGAGATTTTCATAAGATTGATTTTCCAGGTGTCCTGTAATAGAGATATAAGCTTGTACTCTTATATCTGTGTAATATTTGACTTTAATGAGGTCTGTTATATCTCCTATATAACTTGTTTCTTGTAGGGTATATCCTTCGCTGTACCTTGCTTTGTATAAGTTTAGTGTGTTATCAATATCACCTCTTTTTCCCTCAAGGATAGCAATATTACTCTGAAGTATTATATATCCGTGTAAATTATTCCCTTTTGAAATTTTAAATAAATAATTTGGATTAATCTTACCGGAAATTTCAATCCTTTTATATTCCACTTTAAAGTGAACCTATATGTTAATATTAGTTTTATTCTGTTGTTTCTTCATCCTCATGATGACAACCACAGTTGCCTCCACAAGGACAAGTTGTATTCTCTTGTTTCATACACAGATATTATAACATGAAATTTACTTTAGTGGGTCGTATCCCCCTTTTGAAAAAGGATTACATTTTAGTATTCTTTTTATCCCTAAGTATCCTCCCTTCAATATGCCATACTTACTAATGGCCTGATAAGTATATTCACTGCAGGTGGGACTGTACTTACAGTACCCTCTTGGGTAAAGTGTTTTTAACCAGCTGTGGTCTGGAGATAATATCTTTTGGTATATCCTAATAAGGTATAGTACTAATTGTTTCATCACAGTTATAGAAACATAAAGATTGCAGCAAGAACCATTACTATTATGGATAGAATGGTGAATATGTTATCAAATAGATTGTTTACAAATTTACCCATATATGACTTTTTGTTTGCAATGATGAGAATTAATATCACTATTATTGGTGTAATAACTCCATCTAATACTTGTGAGTAAAATAGAGCTTTTATTGTATTTACTTTAAAAATTGCAAATATTATTCCTGAAAGTAATGATAATATGATGATATAGTAAAATAGTTTTGCATCCTTGAATTTTGATGAAAGTAGCCCTTTTCTTTTTGTTACATCTGTTATTGCATATGCGCTAGATGATGCAAGTATTGGTATTGCTATAAGTCCTGCTGATATTATTCCTATTGAGAATAGCTGGGATGCAAACGCTCCTGCTATTGGTTTTAATACGCTGGCAGTTGCAACTGCAGGAAATTGGGCATTTAATATATTTATATGTTTTACAAATAAAGTTGCTCCTGCTGCTGTCATTATAAATAATGTGACAAGTTGAGAAAAAATAAACCCTATTGATATATATTTTCTTTCTCTTCTTGCAAAAAAAATAGGTCTTCTCTCCTCAACCTCTTCCTTTTCTTGCCAAAATAGCAAATAAGGAGAAATTGTTGTTCCGAGTATGCCTGTAGCTACAATTGCAAAGTCTCTATTTTTTATGAACATTCCCAAGTTTGGAACAAGTGTTCCCTTAATTAATGGTATAAGGTCAGGTTTTGTGATTATAGCTGTAATTATGTATCCGAAAAATGCAAGAGATCCTATCATAATATAGGAAGCTATTTTTTTGTAGTTTTTGAATATTAATATGTATGCTATGAGTATAAAAATTAATACTGTCCAAATTTGGTATTCTTTATAGAATGGAGTAATTAAAGTATTGATCGCATTAGCTGTTGCAAGCATGTCTGCCCCAATTGTTGCTGTATTACATGCTATTAAAAATCCTATTATTATATATGAAATATATTTTCCAAAATGTATCTCTAATACTTCACTAAGACCTGCTTTTGTAATATCTCCAATTCTTGCTACCATTCCTTGTACTGCAATAAGCATTGGAATGGCAAGCAGCATTAGCCAGTTTAGTGAGTACCCAAACTGAGCTCCTGCAATCGAGTATGATGATATTCCTGCAGGATCATTATCACCAACACCAGTGATAATTCCTGGTCTGGCATCGTTTATATAATTATCCTTTTTTCTTTGGCCCATTTAATCCTACTTTTTGTATATCATTCCCTAACATAGGCTGCAATATTTTTGAGTTTTCCTTTACTATTATTCTACCTATATATGATTTTTTTATAATATTCTTTAGATTTTTATCTGTTGATGTATTTATATTAAAATTCATTATAACAAAGATCAAAAAACTTAATATAATGGTGAACTCTGCAAATGAAAGTAGTGCTCCTCCATAGATATTACTTGGAGATTTTCTCATTTTTTTAGGTACCATTTTTTCTACATAAGGAGATACTGTATTAAATATTATAGATATAATAATAAATGTAATAAGTATAGAGATTAAATGTTCATCTTTCGGAGGAAGTCTATGTGTAAAATGGTTTATGATAGCTTCTCCTGGGTAGTAGTAATTTAGGGAAATTATATATGCAATAATTATTCCTGCAAAACCAGTTATTATCCTTATTGCTCCACTTTCTGAACCTCTTTTTATATAAAAAATAGCAACTGCAACTATGACTATATCTAACCAATTCATAATTACGTTAAATATTAACACATTTAAGAATATTTATGGTATTAATTAATTATTAATATTTTTTTAATCTTTTATTTATATTATTTTTTAAGATAATTTTAGATGTAATAGTTATTATGGATAGTTCAGCAGAAAATAAAATTGATTATATTACAAAATCAGATCTTAGAAAGACAATGTCTTTCTTTGTTGTGTTTACTCTTATTTTTGCCTCAGTTATTGGTGGGGCAATTGGTTTTGTGTCTGCTATTTTTATTTCAAATAGAGGTTCTTACTCAACAAATCTTTCTAGTAATGGTAAAGTCCAAAATTTACCTGTTGTTCAGGAACAGTCTGCAATTACATCTGTTGTAAGTAAGACTAATAATGCTGTTGTTAGTATTATCATCTCCCAAGAGGTACCTAATATTAATAACTATTTTGATATTGGTAGTGGACTAAATATCAATAATGGAGGTAGTACTTTACAAGAAGTTGGAGCAGGGTCTGGATTTATTATATCCTCTAATGGTTATATACTCACAAATAAGCATGTCGTATCTAATGCATCTGCCCAATATACAGTAATAATGAATAATGGAAAACAATATAATGCTACAATTGTCGGAACAGATCCTACAAATGATATTGCTGTTGTTAAAATTAATGCTTCTGGTCTTCCTACAATTCCTTTAGGTAATTCTTCTAATTTACAGCTTGGACAGAGTGTTGTTGCTATTGGAAATGCACTTGGACAGTATCAAAATACCGTAGATACAGGAGTTATTTCTGGCCTTAACAGGAATGTTCAAGCTCAGGATCCAGCAACAGGTGCGACTGAAAATTTGACAGGAATGATTCAAACTGATGCAAATATTAATCCTGGAAACTCAGGTGGACCACTTTTAAATCTTTTAGGGCAGGCTATTGGTATTAATACAGCAGTTGATTCTTCTGCAAATGCAATTGGTTTTGCTATTCCTATAAATCAAGCCAAGTCAGATGTTAACTCAATTCTTAGCTCTGGGAAAATTGTAAAACCTGAACTTGGGGTTGATTATGAACTTGTAACTTCCGGTATACAACAGAAATATAAAATTCCATATAATTATGGTGCTTATGTTGTAAGTGTTGTCTCAAATACTCCAGCATCTAATGCAGGAATAAAATCAGGAGATGTCATACTTTCTGTTAATGGAACTGAAGTTAGTCAGTCAAACAGTCTTTCCTATCTTATAGGTCAGGAGTCATTAAATACTACAGTGACATTAAAAGTATATAGTTCCTCTGGTGGTATTAATAATATAAAAGTTGATTTAAATAAAGCCTTTAGTTAATTATGGTAAAAATATTAATAGTAGAGGATGAGACAAAAATAGCTATTTTTGTTAAAAAGGGTTTGGAAGATGTCGGATATAATGTTGAGATTGTAGGAACAGGTGAAGACGCGCTGGATGTAATTAATGACGATAAAAAATATAACCTTATAATTCTTGATCTTATGTTACCTGATGCTAGTGGTTTTGATGTTTGTAAAAGGTTAAGAAGTAATAATATTCAAGTTCCTATACTAATATTGACTGCTAAAAATGCTATAGAAGATAAGATTAAAGGACTTGAAATTGGTGGAGATGATTATCTAACAAAACCTTTTGCCATAGAGGAATTAGTTGCAAGAGTTCATGCACTTTTAAGAAGAGGTGCTTCAAGGGTTGATAATGGTATAATTAGAGTTGGTGATATTGTGTTGAATATTCACTCTCACGAAGTATCAAGAGGTGATAAAGTAATTGAGCTGTCCCAAAAAGAATTTTCTATATTAGAGTATATGATGAGGAATGAAGGTATGGTGCTTACAAGGTCGATGATTGAGGATCATGCATGGGATTATGAATTGGATGGGTTTTCTAATGTAGTAGATGTATATATAAGACTATTAAGGAAAAAAATAGATGAGGGGCATAAACATAAATTTATTAGAACGGTTAGAGGCGTGGGTTACAAAATTAAAGCATAGTCCCCTATTAAATTCTTTAAAATTTAAATTTTTGGTTATTAATGTTATAGTTTCTTGTTTTTTAATTATTATTATAGCCTTTGTGCTATATGAGACTGTAAATTATACAATATATTCTAGATTTGAATCCGATCTTACTTCGAATGCGAAAAGTATTGTTTCTATAATGGAAAATACTACTATTCCTTCTAATAGCAAAGTTATATATTTTAATCAGGTAAACCTTCCTGGATATTTAATTTTAATATTAAATTCTAGTGGACAAATAATTGAAGAGTCAGGTAAGATTTCAGTCACCTCTAATTTTCTAGATAAGTTATCTAATGTTGCGCAAAAATACCATAGCGCATATTTTTTTAAAGAGCATATAAACAAAGATAACCTTCTGATGTTGTCTATTCCTATATACGAAAACAAAGTTCTCGATGGATTTGTTGTTATTGGAAATTCTACCAATATTATTGATAATTCTCTATCTGTTTTATCTGTTTATTTAATTTTTGGTTCTATTATATTCGTATTTTTAATATTTATTGTAAATTACTATTTTGTTGAGAAAGTAATAGAGTCTATTGATGAGATAACTTCACAAATTATATCTATCACAGGATTTAAACTTAATCAAAGGTTGATGTCAACAGGTTTTGATCAAGAGATTGTTGCTTTAGCAGAGGAATTTAATAAACTTTTTGATAGGCTTGAAGATACATTTCAGAGAGAGAGTGCTTTTATTAACGATGTAGCTCATGAGATCAAAACTCCTCTTGCTATTATTAATGGTGAGGGTGAAATGGCACTATCAAAGGGAGATGAGAAAAGAGATTATGTAAAGGCGATAAAATCTATTGTTATAGAGACTAAACGTATTGAAAAAGTTTTAAATGATGTTCTTTCTTTAGCACGAACTAAGTATTTAAATAAGGGTATTGAAAACGTTCAATTTGATTTGTATCCTGTAATATTTGATATTGCTGGAGATGTGAATGTTTTGTCAAACGCAAAAAATATATCTTTTAAATTTTCTCCACGGGGTAAAAATTTTTATGTATTTGGTAATAGGGATAGCATACGCAAGGCTATATCAAATGTTGCAATTAATGCAGTAAAATATACAAAAACAGGATCTATTAACCTATATTTATACAAAAAATCCAGTAAGATTTATATAATTGTTGAAGATACGGGTATTGGTATTAAAAAGGATGATCTATATAAAATTTTTAATAGATTTTATAGGTCAAAGAATTCCAATAAATTTAAAGGAGCTGGACTTGGGCTTGCTATATCTAAATCTATTATAGAAAGTTTTGGAGGGAATATTTCTGTTGACAGTACAGTTGGGAAGGGTTCTAAGTTTACAATTACTTTTACAGAATCTAAAAAAACCTGAAAATTTGAAGTCCTATAGTATTTATGCCGTTATTATTAAAAATGCCTATTTTATGGGATATTTTTATTGTATTTGTCTATAGGATACTTTACAAAATCTTATCATTATAGTATAATATGTATTTGTTGTTTTATATCATATATAAACAACCACTGCCTTAATATTATTTTAAATTTTGAATGAATGAAAAATCTGATGAATATGATCTTAATGAAGGATCAGTTCGGATTTTCACCAAAATTTTAAAAACATTTCCTGAATTTTTTGAATCAATTTCCCAATACTTAGCTGATAGGTCATTCTTTATTAAGAAGTACCAAAAAAAGCTTAAGAAGTTTTCTATTAATTTTTCCTTTGTCAAAGCAGGAATTATACAGAAATTTTATTGGGGAAGAGGTCAGTTTTATAGACCCTTTATTTCAGGGTTTGTAATATCATTATTTGTTTTTACTTTTGTTTTACTTTGGTTTTTAGATTCAAGCCATGCTACTGATACAAAATCTACTGTAGGAACAGTGCAGGCTGCTCAAAATGCTAGTGTAACAAATTCTTTCTTATCAGATACTACTTCTGTTCCAAATCTAACAAGTTCATCTATAAAATCTGGTAAATCAGGTCTTATTAATTGGGTTACTGTACAAAATGGAGATACATTAGCTTCCATTGCAAAAAAATATAATACCACTGTTGATGTTATAAAGTGGGCTAATAACCTAACTTCAGATAATGTCACCGTAGGTGAATCTCTTGAGATTGTTCCTGTGTCAGGTATTACATATAAGTTTCAATCAGGGGATACTCTTGCATCTGTTGCAACAGAGTATAAATCCAGTGTTTCTGAAATTGAAGATTGGAATCTTTTAAATGGTAGTGGTACTATACAGGCAGGAGAAACTATACTCATCCCAAATGGGGTTATTCCTCAGCCTAAGGTTCAGGTATATTCTTCTTTTGCGTCTGTTACTAATCCTTCCTACTCCCCATATTCTGGATTATCTTTTACAGTTAATAATACATCTCCTTACTCATTCTATTTTAGTCAGCTTGATTCAAGGTGGAAATATAACTTAATAGGTTATAGTTATGATACTGTTGGTGCAGATGGGTGTCTTGTAACAGATATTGCCATGACAGCAAAGTATTATAATATAAATATGTCTCCTGCAAGCATAGCTTCTAATCCATACAACTTTGAAGGTCCATTGTTTAATTGGAATGGTCTTGGTGTATTTAATGTAGTTCCTCTTGGAAATATGTGGAATGGATATGTTAACTGGAGTGCTGTTAATTCTGAACTTGAAAGTGGACACCCAGTTGTTGTTGGAATAGGATATGATTACCACTATGTACTACTTGTTGGTATAACCTCAAATGGTGAGTATATTATGAATGACCCAGCAAGGGGAGCAGATTTAGTATTTAATAACTATTATAATCCAGCTTATGTAACACAAGCTGTACTATTCACTCCATATTAAACTTTTAAGGAAATTATTTAAATTGCGTGATACTTTGAAATGCTTTTGCCAATTGTGCCTCATACATTACTCCTACTCTTATCCCAACAATAAATGTTAATAGAGGTAAAAGGATAAATAAGACTAATGCAAGTATTCTTGAAAAAGGTGTTACTGTTATCCATTCTTTTGGTAAGCTCATAAATTTATTCTAACATAATAATATAAGAAAATATATAATGAATCATGTCTATTTAATAACTTTATATATTTTCTCTGAATGACCATCGCTTGAAAATACTTTGATTAATTTAGAATGCATTAATGCCATGTTTAATAAATTTAAATTATTTTTTTTCAATCCAGCAGAAATTATTGTAGTAGGATCTGTTACCATATAATCTATATTCTTCCAATTATTATGCAGTATTCCATATCTTATTGCAGGATCTAGGTCTGCTTTAAAAACCCATATTGGGTTTGGGGAGTAAAATCCCTGATATTTGAGGTCGACAAAAATATCGGTATCAGTTACTATAACATCTTGTTTTGGTATATTTTTACTAATCCATTGGACTGTTTTGATTTGAGTTATTGTTTGATTACCTGTCAGGAGTGTATATACCCTTGGAAACATATATGTTTTGTATACTTTTACAAAGACTAATATTGATAACAGTATTACTGTGATTTTTACTATATTTTTAGTTATTTGTGTTTTTAATATTTGAGTAATTACTCTCAATGTTTCTGAAAATAGTAGTACTATATTTATTATTAAAAACGGTAGTAATGGTATTATGTAATAATCATATACTTGTCCTCCTCTCCCAAAAAATAAAAAGAACATAATAGTAAATATTGGGAATATAAGGTAATAATAATTCCTTTTTATAATATAAAATAATAAGTTTAGTACTGATGATGCTATTCCTCCAACAATTAAAATAGGATCTCCAAAATATTTGGAAGACCATAACACCAGATTTGTTCTGATATTGCTACCTGCATTGAATATTGTTCCATTACCTTTCCGAGACATCTGATAGATAATTGTTGATATAAGACTCACGTGTCTATTATGTCCGCCTAATAAGGTCCCCATTGGAAATAGTTCACCTTTGAGTAGTGCATATAGTACCCATGAAGAAATAACTAGACAGGATACAAATATCCATAGCAGTATAGTAAATTTACGTTGTTTAGTGTGTGTTTCAAAATATATGAGTAGTATTATTGGGATTATGAATATAAGCCCAACTTCCTTTGATAAAAATCCTATTCCAAAACATAGTGCACTTAAGAAAATAGCTTTAATGGATTTGTAATATAATATGATTGTAATTGATAGAAGTACCCAAAATATCATTATGTTGTCTATAAATACCATGCGACTATAATAGATGACCATTGGTGATATGGCATAAATTAAAGCTCCTAAAAAAGCTATACTATCCACTACTTTTAATTTTCTGATTATCAGGAATATTAGTACAGTTGTTAATACTGAAAATATTAGCATCAATACCCTGCCTGAATTGATGGCCATTCCGAAATGTTCAAATCCTCCTGTTAGTTCTGTCCATATTGCAATTTGAACCCAAGCTAACGGAGGATGATCATACCAATATGTATAAGGTTCTAATCTTGCTTCTGTTGTCACAGACCAAGCCTGGGCCATATATGTTCCTTCATCATATCCATATCCTGGATAGTTAAACATATTTATTCCATGTAAGAGTCCGGTAATGACAAGTAGTATTAATATAAAGCCTATGGGTAAAAATTTTTTCAATCCTATTGACTTTTCCATAATTTATTAATAGTTCTATGAGCATTTACATGATTTGTTTTTTCCCACTGGTTACTATTTAAAATGAATCTAACACAGGCTCTTAGAGCACTATATCCCAGTATCACCTGATATGGAAAAAATGTTATTAGTGTTCTTAGTATATCCTTAAACTTGAATTGTAGATTATAATTTTTTGTAAATTCATGTAGTCCTATTACTAAAATTAAAAGTTGTATGATTAATAGGTAGAGAGGAATTTCTGTTAACATTGCTATGAGTACAGGTATTTTTATAGTAAATATAATAAATAGTGATAATGGTGTATATAGTAATATTATGCCTTGAAATTCTGGAGCAAGAAAAATGTATAAAACCATTAATTTTTTAGATATAGTATGTAATTTTTTCCAATCACCTTTTAATAATATTTGTAAAAATCCTTGATCCCACCTTGTTCTTTGTTTTATAAAACTTTTTAGATTAGGAGGAGTTTCTTCCTTTGTTGCATATTTTTCTCCATATATTACTTTAATTTTTGCATGGGTTAAGCATAGCCTAATTCCGATATCGGCGTCTTCTGTTAAGCAATTTTCATCCCACCCCTTTATTTTTTGTAATAATTCTCTTTTTAAAAAAACTGTATTTCCTCCAAGTGGAATAACTTTCTTTGAGGAAAAGAAATGTAAATTTGATTTAAACCAGAAAAAATATTCTAAACAATTTAGCGTAGAAAACCATTTTGATCTAAAATTCATTAACTGGACACCTGACTGCACAACTTCTACATGTTGTTGTACTATCACGGTGTTAATAATTTTATATATATCTTTATGTGGTTCATCTTCTGCATCAAATATTGTTATCACATCCTTAGATGCTTTCTTTAATGCAATGTTAAGTCCATGTGGTTTATTAATTGGAAAATCATTAAAAACAATAATTCGGATATTGTCTTTTTGATAATTCGGATATTGTCTTTTGTACCTCCTTAATTGTTTCTATATCATCCATTCTTACTACAATGAGTATTTCTTTAAGATTTTCAGGGTAGTCTATGTTAGATATTGCAATTATTGTATCTCTTATAACTTCCTTTTCATGTCTTGCTGGCAGTATAGCTGTAAATGATAACTTTGGTTCTATAAGCTTCATTGGGGGTTGTGTTTTTTCTAGATTATCTGGGTTTTCCCATGCAAATAACATTGTGTAGAGGTTAAATATACTTTGAGTAGATAAAATAATTGCTATTATCGATAATATTAATGTTACTACCTTATTTACATTAGGAATTCCCTTATGTTGAAGTACAAATAGTCCTATGAGTATGATAATTGCTATTATAGTACATATAGATAAGATTATTAGTATTTTTTCACCAATTTCATCTAGCTTTAATATTATAACTATCTTGATAAACTCAAGTATGTCTTGTATTCCCAACTTAGATTGTCCAAAGGTTCTATCTTTAAAATGAATAGGTAGTTCCAATATGTTTGCATTATGCTTTAGGGCTTGATAGAGAAGGTTTATTTGAAATGCATACCCTTTAGAGCCTAATTCATTTAAATCTATTTTCTCTAGTAATTCCCTGTGTATTGCTCTGTATCCACTTGTACAATCTTCTATATTTTTTAATCTAGAAATACTTTTTGCTAGAGTATTGCCAATTTTACTATTTAATTTTCTAAATAATGACCAATTTGAAGGTATGCTCCCACCCTCGATATATCTTGATCCTATTATGAAATCAGCATTGGTTGTTGCAATCTTTTCTATAAATTGTGGAATTAATGCTGGATTATGTGATAAATCT
The DNA here is from genome assembly GCA_027459825.1 of bacterium. Lineage (GTDB taxonomy): Bacteria > Patescibacteriota > Dojkabacteria > JAKAPS01 > JAJZLI01 > JAJZLI01. The sequence goes on along the minus strand of DAIDGT010000004.1, from coordinate 15,282 downwards.
GCATCCATTTCAAATATTATATCGGCATTTAGTTTATAAAGTGCATATTTAAATCCTCTAATGTAAGCACTACCTAGCCCATTTTTCTCTCCAGTAATTAAATATATATTTCTGTTACTCTTTTGATATTCTTGTACAATGCTTGCTGTTTTATCAGGTGAGTTGTCATCAACAACTAATACTTTTAAACTAATATGTGGTAGGTAGTACCTCTGTTTTGATATGGCATTGAGAATCCGTATGATGTTTTCTTTCTCATTATATGTTGGAATTACAATAACAATATTTTGTATAGGTTTATTTGATCTCATAGAAATATATTTTTACTACTACATTTTATCTACAGTTTGTATTCCAAGTAGTGAAAGCCCATTTTGTATTACTTGTAATGTTGAAGATGTTAATAATATTCTAAATTCTTTAATATTTTTTTCTGAATTTAAAATATTATTTTTTTGATAAAATGCATTAAATTTTTGTGCAAGATCAAATAAGTAATTACATATAAGGTTTGGGGAGAGCACTACTGCGGCAGATGTAACTGTATCTGTGAATTGATATAAAATTCTCAAAATAGATAATTCCTCTTCCGTCATTTTTATATCTGAAAAATTAATATCAGGTAAATTTTCTTTATATTTCGACAAAATAGATTTACATCTTACATATGTATATATGAGATAAACACCAGAATCTCCATCAAGAGATATTGACTCCTCGATGTCAAATGCAATATTTGTATTCCTACCAACCTTTAATATACTGTACTTTATAGCACCTAATGCAAGAACTTCTGCAGTTTTTTCTACTTCTATTTTATCATTGTCTAGTAATTCTATTATTTTACTTTTTACTTCATCGATAAGTTGGTCTATATAGATTACATTTCCTTCTCTAGAACTTATTTTACCTTTATTCTTTAACGTCATTAGTCCATAGCTAATATGTTCAAACATTTCTTTTCTACCAATACCAAGTTCGTCACAAATTGCAAAAAGCTGTTTTAGTGCAAGACTCTGTTCTGGACCGATTGTCCAAAAAATTTTGTTTGGATTATATTTTTCAACCTTAAGTTTTGTTAGTGCTAAATCTTGAGTTATATAAAGAGATGTTCCGTCAGATTTTATTAATATTGTGTCTGTTAATCCATATTTTTCAAGGTTAGTTAATATAGCTCCATCATCTAATTTTTTAAAAATACTTTTTTTCAGTCCTTCTTCAACAATTCTCTTTCCTTCTTTATAATGGTCGCTTTCATGCCAGACATGATCCCATTTATTCCCTAACCTTGTAAGTGTTCTATTTTGCCCTTCATAAGTATACTGTAATACTTTTTTCCATAATTCTATGTTAATTTCATTTTCATTTTCCCAATCAACAACCATTTGTCTTACCTTATTGTCGACTTCTTTATCTTTGCAGTCTGATGATCCTTTAACATAAAGTTTATCAACAAATATATCAGGAGATACCATTTGATCCTTAGGTGTATACCATTCATCTTGATGTGAGTACCAATAATTTATGTCTATTGGTATATCCTCACTTTTTCTTGCAAATTTTAAGTATCCCCACATTAGTTTTGCTATAGCAATACCTCTATTGTTATCAACGCTATCTCTTATTACTTTTATTCCTTCATATTCCAGTATATTAGCAATAGCCATGCCCGTAACATTGTTTCTAAGATGCCCAAGATGCATTGCCTTATTAGGATTAGGGGATGTATGTTCTATGAGGTATGTTTCTTTTTTTTCATTTTTTAATTTCCCGTACTCACTTTTAAGTCGTGTTATGTTATCTAAATTTCCAAGTAATGACTGTTTTGTAATCCATATATTAATAAATCCAGGATTTACTACTGATATCTTTTCTATGATCTCATCTTGGTGTATTTCGGATGCTATACTTTGCGCTATTTCTATAGGACTTTTATTAAGCCTTTTACTAAGTCGCATTGCTATTGGCGTTGAATAATCTCCAAAGTCTAACATTTGTAATTGAGATACAATAACAACTTCGTTTAAATTAATATTTAAGTTTTTTATAGTTTGGGTATTAGCAATTTTTTGTAATAAGTGCTTTTTTATTGATGTTAGTGTCTCTTCCATGAGGATACTATTTTATCATAAATAAATACATTTTAATTAACTTAATATGGTTTCTGGTTCCTAGTGTATTAGGAACTTTTTTGAATTGCAATATTTTATTATATATTTTTGGTTTGATTTTGGTTATAATCATGGTAATTAGTTTATTAGTATATTTTTATGGATCCTGCAATTTTTAAAGCTTATGATATAAGGGGTATTTACCCAACACAAATTGATGAGGATACTGTTGCAAAAATAGGGTATTTTTATGTGAAATTTACCAAGGTTATGAATATTTGCGTAGGAAGAGATATTCGTGTTTCATCCCCAATTTTATTTGAGCATTTTGTAAAAGGTGCTCTTCTTGCTGGAGCTAAAGTTACAGATCTTGGAGTTATTGCAACAGATATGGTGTATTTTGCTACTGCAAAATATGGATTTGATGGAGGTGTACAGATTACTGCATCGCACAATCCAAAAGAGTATAACGGAGTAAAGCTAGTTTTGAGAGATGCAAAACCTTTGAGTGGAGATAGTGGTATTTATGCCATTAGAGATTTGGTATTAGGTAGTTCGAATGAAAAATTTGATTATCCTTCCTCTATAGATGGTATTGAAAAATTAGACATTAAAGATGATTACATTAATCATGTTTTAAGTTTTGTTGATAAAGATAAGTTAAAAGGTTTGAAGGTTGTAATTGATGCGGGGAATGGTATCGCTGGAACAATTTTACCTGATGTCTTTTCTCATCTAGGGTGTGAACTTATTCCTTTATATTTTGAACCTGATGGTAATTTTCCAAATCACCAAGCTGAACCTCTTGATGAAGAAAATGTAAAAGATTTAGAAAAGTTAGTAGTTGAAAGACATGCTGATCTTGGTGTTGCATATGACGGAGATGCTGATAGGTGTTTCTTTATTGATGAGAAGGGTGGATATTCAACAGGGTATTTTATTACAGCAATGCTTGCTAAAAATATTTTAAAAAATCATCCCGGGGAAAAAATTATACATGATCCAAGGCAAATCTGGGCTATTGAGGACACCATAAATTCAATGGGAGGTGTATCTATAATCTCAAAAGCAGGACATGCTTTTATAAAAGAGAGAATGAGACAGGAAAATGCTATTTTTGCAGGAGAATTATCTTCTCATTTTTATTTTAGGGAAAATTATTATGCTGATAATGGTATGATTCCTATGCTTATGATGTTAGAGCATATTATTAATGAAAAGAAACCTCTTTCTCAATTATTATCTTATTATAGGACTAAGTATTTTGCATCTCCTGAAATTAATTATAAGGTTAGTGATGTTTCAAAGATACTTGAGCATGTTGAAGAACATTATAAGGATAAGGCTTCAAGAATATATCATATAGATGGTCTTTCTGTAGATTTTTCAGATTGGAGGTTTAATTTGAGAGGATCAAATACTGAACCCCTTATAAGACTTAATGCTGAGGCTAAGAGTCAAGAAATACTTGATAAACAGCTAAAAGAGGTAGAGTCTGTTATAACAAACGAAGAATTTTAAGCAAAAATAGGTATTGTATATAAAAAAAGGAAATGGGTCAGAGAGATTTGAATTAAAGTGTGCTTGCGCACAAAATAATTTTGGTCTCTCTGACCCTTAAACATTTCTTTTCATGACACACATCCTTTTTATTTGACCGTTAGGTCATTACCTCATTATGAGGGGAGGAGGCGAAAACGTCTCGTTGTTTTGATGAGAGATTACTGTTCCCGTGGTTGTCTGGTTGCCAGATACTGCAGTTAGGGTTGCCCCTACTGTGTTTGGAACTTGAAACTCCATCCAGCCATCATTGGCAGGTATCTTGGAAACCACTGTGAGGTTGTCCTGTGTTGTAGAAATCCAACCTTCCGTGGTGTTGCCGATGGCAGATGTTGCAGGAACTTGTGCTATGGTTCCAGCCATGAAGTCATTCATCTCTCCTGGATTATTCCAGTAGAGATAAACATTGTTGCTGGTAGCATCTGTGCCTGACCATTCTGCTCCTCGTGGAGTACCCATTAGGTAGCCTTGGTACACAACCACGGCAGACCCCCTCTTGGTTCCTCCAAGAACTTCAAAAGGTACAGGGACATTCATTTCCAGAGATACAGGAACGGTTGTTACATTGGTTGTTGCGTTGACGGTTTGAATCTGTGATGCACCTGTTGCTGTAGGGTTGTTGCCTACAATAACCAGCATGCCGGGATCCGTTGCGAACGCAATTGACATGGGACCTGTTTGAGTTATCGGGATGCTGATGCCTTGAATGCTGTCAGGGCCTGTAGGCTCAACCATAGTCCAGATCGTGTCAGGGGCCACCGTGTAGAACTCGTTGGGAGCTCCAACATTGAGGCCAGATGCAGAAGCCGTAGATCCGATTCCGAGACCAATGGTCAGGGTCAGGATCGCTGCTGCTGCAATCGACAGGATCTTCTTCAACGAAGCTCATCCTTTCTGGGACATTTTGAAAAGAACAAATATAATTATATCATGAATTATTTTATTATTCAATACTATAGGGTTATATGTCTTTTAATTAGTATTCCACCTTTGAATTTTGTCTTCTACTTCTGATCTGGATCTTGCATATCTTTCCTGACTTACCCTTATAACTTTTTCCTTATTAGTGTTTCTCTCGTACTGTAAGTCCATTGATGTTCCACTGAATGGTTTTGATATCATTCCATCTATCATCAATTTAATGTAGAAGTTGTGTCTTTCAAGAGAAATTAAGTCTTGAGCAATGAATATAGGGGAAAATTCTTTTTCTAGTAGATCTGCATCTTGTGGTCCTACAACAAAACTAAGAGATGTCCCTACATTTCCAAATATTGCATTTTGTATTTCTTCTTCAAGTTGCGCAATATACTGATGAGCTAGTATTAAGTCAAGCCTATACTTTCTTGCTTCCGATAATATTTTTGTGAATGCATTTGTTGCGAACGTTTGGAATTCATCAACATATAAGAAGAAATCTTGTCTTTCTGTTTCATTTATTTTAACCCTTTGCATTGCTGCGGATTGGAGTCTTGTAATAAGCATACCTCCAAGTAGTGCAGTTGATTCCTCTCCTATTCTACCTTGAGAAAGATTTACAATTAATATTTTTTTTGCATTTATTATTTCTTCAAGATCAATTGTTGACGTTACTTGGCCTACCATATTTCTTATTGTTGCAGAGGATAGAAATCTACCTACTTTATTTTGAATTGGTGCAATTGCTTCAGATGATAATTTGTTGTTTTTCTCCATTGATTCAAATTCGTCATTCCAGAATCTAATAAGTATAGGGTCTTTTAGATAAGAAACTATTTTGTGCCTATAATTTTTATCTACAAGTATCCTTTGTATTCCTAACAATGATGTATTGTCTACTTGTAGTAAAGTTAATATACAATTGTGTAATAAATATTCCAATCGTGGCCCCCATGAATCAAAATGTTTTTTAAATACAGCAAGAATATTATCAGCAACTAAATCTCTTAAGTGTTGGTCTTTAAGGTCTAATAAATTTATAGATACTGGGTGTTCTGTATCTGATGGGTCTATTATTACTACATCATTAATTCTATTGTTTGGAATAAAGTTTAGAATATCATCAGCGAGTTCTCCATGAGGATCAAATACACCTACTCCATTGCCTTTCAGGATATCCGAAATTATCATATTTTTCATCATTGTACTTTTTCCTGTACCAGTTTTTCCTAGAATATACATATGCCTTCTTCTATCATCTGTCTTTATACCAAATTTCTTTTTAGTTTCCCTAAAGTTAGTCATTCCTATTACTGTAACATCTTCTGTTGGAAGGTTTAATGGAGATTCTGCTTTTTTTGCTTTTGACCAATGAATTGAAGGTGTTTCTACGGATAAATTTGGAAGGTGATATAAGGATGCAAGCTCTTCTATATTTAATATATCTTTTGTATTCTTTCCGATAAATCTATTTTTAAAATATGTGAAATTCCTTTCATGTGCATTTTTATCATTATTTGTGATTTCTATAAAAGAATTTAGGTGTGGCGTTGAAAATTGTTTAAATGATGCTTTGATATCATTTACTACCCTTCTTGACTCGCTATCCTGTTCTGTAGCAGCCATGACTCTTATTGCAATTTGATATCCAACCTTTAAAATTTTATTTTCTATTTGTGTGACTTTTTCTTCATTAGTAAACGATGTTTCTTCTTTTTTATTTGTTTTTTCAGGATTTTGACTTTTCATTATTTCTGAAAAACTTCCATTTTTTCCTTTTATTTTTTCTATATATTTTTTGCTCCCATCCTGCCATGTATTTCCTATGGGTCTTATGACAAATTGTATAGCACATTCTCCATTTATATTTGTCATTGTTGCAGTTAGTGCAGAAAGAGGATCAACATCAAAATTTTCAAATGTTTTTATAGGAAGACTATATTTTTTTTCTAGTTTTATATTTGTAATATACACAGAATTATATTTAGATACATCGTCAAAATAATCTTGAGATTGGTATATTTCTGAAAGCGGATATTGAGCATATATTTGCCCAGTTACGAAATCTCTTAAGTACTTAGGAATTACTACATAAAATGATATTCCTTCACTATTTCCTGCTATTTCAAAACTGATTGGATCTTTTGCTTTATTTTTACCTTCTATAATCCCATGTAAGGAAGCAAACATTTGTTCTGCGCTAAGTGGTGTTTTTTCATTTTCTTTTGGAACTGCTATCTTTAAAATGATTTTATCTGTAATTTCCTCATTCGTTACTTCTTTTGCTTTTATTATATAAAGAATAGCAATCACAAAGATTACAAAAATTATAATTAGGAAAGCAAAAAGTATTACCATATAGTTAATACAAAATAGTATAGCATTGTTTATATTATTTGGGAATTTATGTATAAAAGAAAATGGGTCAGAGAGATTTAGATAGGTTGTGCTTGCACACAAAATATTTGGTCTCTCTGACCCTGTTTATTGTTCTTTTTTTTGGATCATCTCCTTTCTTTCTTTTGACCTATTGGTCATTACCTCATTAAGAGGAGACGGGAATGATCACCCCATTTATTGTCCGATTGCCGGATTGAACCGTCAGAGTTGCCCCTGGCAGATTTGGAACTTGAAATTCCATCCAGCCATCATTGGCAGGAATCCGGGATACAGTTGCTCCTCCATTAATCGATATTGTCACCCATCCTTGGGTAGCATAGCCGACTGCATCTCGGGTTAGGAACAGAACTTGAGATCCGGGACGGAACAGGTTTACTGAGTTGCCCCAGTAAATCAATTCGTTGTTGTTTGTCATGACGGAACCTTGAGGGACTCCGACGATGAATCCAATGTACTCCTTTTGCGAGGAGGTTGACGGGCCAATGACAGTAAATGGTACATATTGTCCCATTTGTAGATGGATCGACACGTAGGTCGTTGTTGTCGAGGAATGCACGATTTGCATTCCATTCTTTCCTCCAAAGGAGGAAGGTTGACCGACTAGGATCGCTCCACCTGTATAGGAGGAGAACGGGATGGTTACCCACGACTGGTTGGCTGTTGTCAACGGAATGCTGACAGTCTCGATCTCTTGGGAAGGAACCACCTCCTTGAATGGAAAATTGGGACCGATCTCATAGAACCACTGTCGAGCTGAGCCCGAGGCTGAAGCCATGGAACTGAATCCAAACAGAGTCAGGAACATAGCAACCAGAGCCAGGATCCTCTTCACGGATCTCACCCTTTCTTGGGACATTCGGAACATGTTGGGAAAAGAACAAATACAATTATATCATAATTAATGTATATTGTAAATACTATAGGTATGTGTTGGCGGTGGTATGGAATGGGCCAGAGTGACTTGATGTTGATTGTGTGTTTATACACAAAACAATGATGGTCTCTCTGGCCCCTTGAGTTCTTGTACCCTCTTTTTTTTGATCTTTTGATCATACACTCACCAGGAGTTTGGGGTTGTAAATACAATCTTCTGTGACTGTATTTACTAGGAACATAGAAACGAGATGATCTTGTAGATCAGAGGCATGAATTGCATGATCCCAGGGTATGTCTGGAGCAACCTGAATATCATCTCTTTTCTCCTTTCTTTAAAGAACTAAAGCAAATTATAGAAAATATATATTAACCTGTCAACTATCTGTATAGGTTTGTTTATTTTGCTTTTGATAACTGTTCTTTAAAATAATCTACAGTTTTTATTGGGCATGGATCCTGTTTGTACAATATTGCAAGATACAAAGTTATAAATGATCCAATTTGAAGCATTTCGAATGCTTGAGCTATTTTGTTTTTTGCTTTTAAATTTATTTCAATATACTCTATTTTCTTTTCATTTAATATTTGTTTAGTAATATCTATTCTTGATTTGTTTCTCTTATGGTAAAACTCTGAATTTATGAATATAAATATACTGTCAGAATGTACTATGGTTGGATGTACTAGTCCTTCAAGTAAATGATGGTTTAATTCAGGAATTACAAAATATATTGAAAGATTTTTAGATGTCTCATTTATTTGGTTTGCAAATGTATGGGCAGCTCCTTCTGTAAATTCTGTTCCAACAATTATTGGAAGTTTTTCATATATCTTATATGCATACTCTTTTGCAAGATTTCCTGATGCACCAACCTTAATATCATATACTGTATTTTTATTCTCAAGATACATAATAGTATCTTCAATATCCGAGTCCTTATAAGCCAGTAGCCCCAAATGTTTTAGTACAGCCATAATACTTATTATTGTATATGATACTGCCAACCTTGGTTGCCCTGCAATGTTTAGTTCTTGTGAGAATATGTATCCTTGTATATCCCCTTTATCAACCTCTTCTTTTAACTTTCCTCCTGTAGTAATAGCATATATTTTATCAGTTTTATCTTTTGCAAGGTTTAAACATGAAATTACTTCTTCTGTTGTTCCTGAATTAGAAGATAAAATAACTAGTGTGTTTTTATTTACAAACCCTGGAAGTTCATATCCGTTTATTATTGTAAATGGAATCTTTATTGAGTCTCTTAGTAGCGTACTAACAAAATGGGCACCCAGAGATGACCCTCCCATTCCGCATACAAGAACTTCATCTATATCTTGATATCCTTTAGGGAATGATAAATTTTTTGTATTTTCATATGTTTGCTTGATTTGTTTTGGAATATTTAATATTGAATTATATACATCTGATGGATCTAACTTTTTTAAATCATTTACTTGATCTAGGTTCATAATTATATCGCAGATAAAATAATGCATTAGTCTATCATTCTAATTTACACTTTTCAATATATTGTTAAATGTTAAACTTGTTTCCAGTGAATAATATGTTGTCCAAATCTATCTTTTATCATTGGGTCTAGTGCTATGAATCTTTGAATTGGGTCTTCTGCAGACAAATTGTATGGTATGTAATTATCCATACATGTATCTAGATACCAACTTAATTTCCAATTACCATTTCTTTTTAGTGAATTGATTATTTGATTTAATCTCCTTATGTATGGAATAACGTGTTCTCCTGTTTGTTTATAACTGGATGATACACTATCTCCTTCAATCCATTTAGTTACTAGGTAATATGAAGTTGCAATTAATGGTGTAGCTACAGGTACCCCTGTTTGTTGTAATTCCTGTAGTGCTCGAAATTGATCGAGTCCAGTGCCTTTATTTGGGTCGAATATTTTCTTTACTGCCACACTATCTCTCTCTTCATTGTCTGTGGTTTCTGTTTTTGATACATGGCTAGTACTTCCCCTATGATTGTATTCCTTATTTCCCTCATCTTCCTGTGGATTATTTACAACCTGTTGTAATAACCATGGATTTTTTTTGACAAGTATTTGTCCTTTATTACTCATAATTAGTGGTGATCTACCTATCTCAGATGATGAATATATTATATTCCCATTTGGTAATATAACGCTTTTACTGAATTGTAAGCTTTCTTTTATCTCTTGGGTATTTCCAGAGTCTGATTCTATCATTGCACGATTATACACCCCATTCTTATTTTTGATTAATATTATTATCCTATTTATCTATTATTTATAGTATAATCCAATTTAATTATGTCACTCTCTTATGAAAAAGTATTAAACATTGAAGCAAAAGCATTAGATATTCTCACGGAGTCTTATGGAGTATCTCTTGATAAAATTTATCCTCCTATAAACCCTCAAAAAGCAGCCTCCTTATATGGTATTAAGATAAAAAAAGGTAACTTTACTAATAAAGATATCTCTGGTTTTTATAAAAAAGAAGATAAATCCATATATATATCAAAAGAAGATTCTCTTAGACGTCAGGTCTTTACAATTGCCCATGAATTGGGCCACTATATTCTTCATTCTGAAATAAAAAATGAAGAGATTTTATACAGGAAAAACATGATTGAGTTTGGTATTAGTATGGAAAATGATGAATCTGAAGCTAACTGGTTTGCTGTCTCTCTTCTTATGCCAAAGAACTTATCTATAAAAGTATGGAATAAACTAAAAGATGTGTCTGCAATTGCAGACTTATTTGGAGTTTCTTATATGACCGCATACTGGCGACTTTTTAATTTAGGACTTTTAGATAGTTCTCTATAAATTATATGGATAAAAATATACAAAGAGATATTAAAAATTTTAAAATTGTTGCTCCAAATTCCTTTGTAAAAGAGATAACTCCTTTTCAGAAGCGTACACTGGATGAAATTAGAGAAGAGGACTTTGGAAATAGAATTAAGATGCGTAACAGTATTTCTTCAAAATTATTTTTTCTTCTTCTAGGTCAGAATCTTATTGTTTTTGCAATTGTATTTTTTTCACTTATTAAAGGAGAAGTAAAAGACCTACAACTTATATTTAGTGTTCTTATTACAACTACACTGGGAGAAACCGCATTTGCCATTCATGTTATAGTTAAATTCTTATTTAAAGAGATTGACTATAATAAAGATAAGTCATAAATATTATATATTCACATTTATTAGATGATATACTAAAAGTTATATGAAATATTCTACTTTGTTTGGAAAAACAATCAAAGATGTCCCTCATGATATTGTTTCCGTGTCACATAAACTTTTATATAAGGCAGGGTATATAAGGGATAGTTCTAATGGAAGATACTATTTTTTACCTTTGGGGCTTAAGGTTCACCAAAAAATTCAAAAAATAATTAAGGAAGAGATGGACGCTGCAGGATATCAGGAGATTGTTACCCCTATTTTCCATCCTGTTGATTTATGGAAAGAAACAGGTAGAACTGAGTCTGTTGGCTTTGAACTTTTAAAGGTTCGTGATCGTAATAATGCTGAATTTGTACTTGGAGGGACTGCAGAAGAGATGCTTGTTGAACTTGTAAGAAAATTCCAGGTTTCATATAAAGATATGCCTTTTGGACTTTATCAGTTTTCTACTAAATTCAGGGATGAAATGCGTTCTCGGGGAGGACTTTTAAGAATGAAGGAATTTGTAATGAAGGATGCTTACTCATTTAATATATCTCAGGAAGACTTTAAAGATGAGTATATGAAGATGCAGGATGTATATAAGAATATATTTAAAAGAGTTGGACTTGATATTAAAATGGTAAGTGCTGATAATGGATATATTGGTGGTGATTACTGTCATGAATTTATTGTTGAATCTGATGTTGGTGAAAGCCAATTTTTAGAGTCTAGTGATGGTACATATTTAGCTCATCAGGATATTGCAAAATTCTCTAGGGGAGAAATATTAAAAGAAGAGTTTCTTCCTTTAGAATATTCAAATTCAACCAATAACCCTATTTCAAAATTTGTAAGAGGTGACCTGTTTAAAGACGAAAATAATAATTTTTATGTTGTATTTACAAGGGGTGATATAGAGGTTAATACTATAAAACTTGCTCATGTATTAGGAGTATATGATATATCCAAAGTTTTAAATGATGATTTATTAAAAATGGGTTTTCTTTCAGGAAAGATTTCACCATTTGACACAAAAGGTTTGAAAACTGTAGGGGATATTTCATTAAAGACAATTGTTAATGGTTATGCATATAGTAAATACACTTCTAAATATGCCCTAAATATTAATTACTCCAGAGATTTTCAACTTAATATTATTGATGATATTGCCCTTGCTCCCTTAGGTAGTTTATCTGAAGATGGTAAAGATCTGATATTAAAAAAAGGAGTTGAGGTGGGGCATATTTTTCAACTTGGATTTCATTACTCTTCAAAAATGTCTGGTGCCCATTTTACTGACAAAGATGGGAAAACTAAGCCTTATTACATGGGGTGTTATGGCATTGGTATTGCAAGGACACTTGCTACAATTGTTGAGGTACATCATGATGATAAGGGTATTGTATGGCCAGAATCAGTAGCACCTTTTATGGTTCATCTTGTTGGAATTAATATGAATGATAGTAAGGTGAAGGAAGCTGCTGATAAATTATATAAAAAACTAACAGATATTGGTGTGGATGTATTATATGATGACCGATTAGATGTTTTTCCTGGTGAAAAATTGTCGGATGCTGATATTATTGGGATTCCTCATAGAGTGGTAATATCACCTAAAACACTAAAGGATGGAAATAACATTGAGTATATGTTAAGAAAAGATAGGATATCTAAGATTTTGAATCCAGATAAATTAAATGAAGAATTTATTAATCAGTAATAAGTACCTTATTATCATAATTATTGGTATTGATGTTGTTCTTTTATTGGTACTTATTGGGGTTATTTTTAAATTTTATTATTCAGGCTCTAAACCTTCTCAGAATTTTTCACAAAACATAGGCAAGTTTTCGACCCCTGGTAGAGCTCAAAAGACTTATACGGATGGAGTTAACAAAATCACTTTTAAATATCCTTCAGATTGGAAGACTAAACTTTCTAGTGGTATTTTTAATTTTAATGCTCCTAATTCTGTTACTGGTCCATATATGTCAACAATACCTACGAATAGTTTTGGGTATGGGTTATCCTCTTCTTTTGGTTATCCAAGTAATATACAAGATTTTTTAAAATGGATTAATTCTACTTATTCCTCATCTATTACTAATGGTTCTGTAACAACTAATAAAACAGTTACGGTTGGAAAGAATACTCATATAGTAGAAACTATTGGTAGTGTAAATGTGTATGAAACTACCTTGACAAATCCTGATTTAGGTTATGTATCTGTTTACTTTTTCGATTCTCCAAGCGGAAATGTTGTTGTATTTTCTAATATAGTTGGAGAACAAAAGAATCTGGGTATACTTCCAGCAGTTATAAAGTCTATAAAATTTATCTAAATTATAATATTTATTATTTTATCTTTTATAATTATAAATTTTTTAATATTTTTATTTTCTAAATAAAAACTTACTTTTTGATTATTGTAAATTTGTTTTTTTATACTCTCCTCACTTTCTCCTCTAGATACTTCAATTGTTCCTCTAAATTTACCATTAACCTGTATAGGTATTGTTATTTGTTTTGATTCTAATTTTGGGTCATATGTAGGGTATGTCTGTAGATGAATACTGTTGGTATCTTCCCATTCTTTATTTCCGTTTATATCTTGCCATAGCTCTTCTGTAATAAATGGGGCAAAAGGTGCAATACATTTTAGAAATATTTTCCATGTATCCTTAGATACTTTCGATTCTTTTTTCAAAAGATTAATGAATATCATTATTTCACTGATTGCTGTGTTCATATGGAATATCTCTATATCTTCTGTAATATTTTTTACCATGTTGTTTATTGCTTCTTTTATTTTATGATTATCTGTTATATCAGAAACTTTTTTGTGGGTAGTATATATATCTTCAATAAGTTTCCTGCATGCTGCAAGTCCTGCTTCTTGCCAGGTTACTGTTCCATCATATGGCCCTATAAAGCATATGTACATTCTTAACGCATCCGCTCCATATTTCTCAATTTCTTGGTCTGGATTTATTACATTACCTATAGATTTTGACATTTTTTGTCCATCTGGACCAAGTACTAAACCTGTATTTCTTCTGAATTTATATGGTTCTGGTGTATTTACAACACCTATATCATAAAGGAATCGATGCCAGAATCTAGAATATAGTAAGTGTAGTGTTGTATGTTCACCTCCACCAAAATACTTATCTACAGGAAGCCAGTAATCCATTAATTTTTTTGAAGCAATTTCTTTATCATTCTTTGGATCTATATATCTTAGATAGTACCAGCATGATCCTGCCCAATTAGGCATAGTATTTGTCTCCCTTAGGGCTATAACTTCATTATTATCATCCTTAACTTCAACCCAATCTTTTACTTTTGCAAGTGGACTTAATCCATCTGATGTTGGTTTATAGTCATCTATATTAGGGAGCTCCAAAGGTAGTTTTTCTTCTTCTACTTTATCTATCTCCCCGTTTTTTTTATGAATTAGAGGAATGGGTTCTCCCCAATATCTTTGTCTTGAGAATATCCAGTCTCTAAGTTTATAGTGAGTTTCCCTATTTCCAATTTTGTTATTCTCTATCCAATTTATCATTTCTTCTCTGGAATCATATGATGTTTTTCCATCATACCCTTGAGAATTTATTAATATCCCATCGTCTTCAAATGGCAATTGGTTTAAGTATTCTGCATTTATAGGATTAATAACTCTCTTTATTGGAATATTAAATTTTGTAGCAAATTCGTAATCTCTACTATCATGAGCAGGTACTCCCATAATAGCTCCTGTTCCGTATCCAGGTAGGATGAAATCTGTAGTATATATAGGAATCTTCTCTTCATTGAAAGGGTTTATAGCATATGATCCAGTGAATTCACCAGTCTTTTCTTTATTTTGCATTCTTTCAACTTCAGTCTTATTTTTTGCTTTTGTTATATATTCTTTGACTTTTATTTTATAATCTTCTTTTATAATTTTATCTATGCCTGGATATTCTGGAGATAATGCTATAAATGTTGCTCCAAAAATTGTATCTATTCTTGTTGTAAATACTTCTATTGGTATACCAGTCTCCTCTGTGAAAAATCTTATCATTGCTCCATTAGACTTTCCTATCCAATTTACCTGTGCATCTACAATAGATTTTGGATAATCTACTGTATATAGTCCTTCAATGAGTTTGTCTGCGTATTCTGTAATTTTTAAAACCCATTGTTTCATCATCCTTCTTTCAACTTTTTTTCCTCCTCTTTCACTTATTTTTTCTCCAT